>JBAYZM010000076.1:0-10068 GCA_041672515.1 Arcobacteraceae bacterium | reverse complement strand
CTTTTTATTAAACATCTCATTGGATAACAACAACGTAGAAAAGGTTTTATTGATAATGGAAATCGTGTAAAAAGTTTTTGAGTTTTTGCCATCGATTAAAATGGGTAAAATGGGTGCATTGGAATTAATGGCAAAGTTTAAAAACCCTTTGTTCCAAACTGGGTCTTTTATCCCTTTAGCGCCAATGCGACTGACTTCTCCTGCGGGAAAAATAATCAAAGCCTCTTCGTTGCTAAGAGCTTCATAGATGGTTTTAATATCATTTTTGGCTTGTTTTGTTTTAAAATTATCAATGGGAATAAAAAGCGATTTAAGGGAATCAAACCCTGCTAAAAAATCGTTGGCAATGATTTTAACATCTTTTCTTATTTGCCCAACCAGTTTCAACAAACACAAAGCATCAAGCCCACCTAAAGGGTGATTGGCAATGATAATGACTTTCCCCGTTGAAGGAATATTTTCAATGTCGTTGCTTGAAACGGTGTAGTCAAAATCGAAATAATCCAAAACAGCGTCGATAAATTCAAAACCCTTTAAATGGGAGTGTTCTTTTATAAATTGGTTAATCGTGTCTTCATGCACGATTTTTTTGGCGATTTTAAGCAGTGATTTTTTTAAAGCCGAACTGTTCTTTTCTAAGTTGGGAAACTTTTTTAAGATCTCTTTTTCAACATCAATCATGATTGTAAATCCTTATAATTTAGCAAATAGTAGTACACTTTGATTACAAAATAATTACTAAGTGCCATTATGTTAAAATCGCATTTTAAAACAAAGAGGAAAAAATGAACAAATCTTTTATTACAAATTTTTTAGCACTATTGGTTACTTTGCTTGGTTATAGCATCAATAACGAATTGGTTTTTATGGTGGGCTTATTTGCCTTAAGTGGAGCAATTACCAATGCCATTGCCATTCATATGCTCTTTGAAAAAGTACCTTTTTTATATGGAAGTGGTGTCGTTGAAAATAGGTTTTCTCAATTTAAAGAGGGAATTCATTCTCTAATGATGAACGAATTTTTCACCAAAGAGAACCTTCAACGATTTTTTGAAGAGGAAGTTACAAGCAAAAAATCACACTTTAACTTAACACCAATTTTAGAAAAAACCGATTTTACTCCAGCCTTTGAATCACTAAAAACGGCAGTCATAGAATCGCCTTTTGGTGGAATGCTAGGAATGTTTGGAGGAGTAGCAGCGCTTGAGCCACTAAAAGAGCCATTTATAAACAAGCTTCAAAGCTCAATTGTAGAGATTTCAAAAAATGAATCGTTTCAACAAGCACTACACGAAAGCTTAGGCGCTTCAAATGTAAGTGAAGATATTTACGAAAAAGTCAGCGCCATTGTCAACAAACGTCTTGATGAACTCACTCCTAAAATGGTCAAAGAGATTGTTCAAAAAATGATAAAAGAGCATTTAGGTTGGTTGGTTATATGGGGTGCGGTTTTTGGTGGATTAATTGGAGTGGTTGCGAGTTTGTTATAGTCATTGGTAAGTAGGAAGATGTAAGTGGTGAAATATTTGGTCTTTTTTTCTGTGATTTTTTTTGATTAAATCTTATGTTATAATGCAAATGTAAAAAGTTAAAAGGTTGATAGCATGTTACAGAAAAATGAAGTTGTTTATAAACTCAAAGAGCTAAAACCAAAATATGAACAAGAAGGTCTGATCCTTTTAGGTTTATTTGGAAGTTATGCAAAAGGAAACCAAAATAGTTTTAGCGATATTGATATAGCCTATAAACTTGACTATGATAAATTTTCACAAAAATACAAAGACGGTTTTTCTAAACTTTTACGAATAGATGATATTAAAAATGAATTGCAACAAATATTTAAAACAAAAGTAGATTTTGTTCCAGATGCAAATAAAAAACTTTTAAAAGATATTATTTATGTCTGATGCAATGATAAAGCTTGATAAAGTTCTTGAATCCATTGAAAACATAGATTTTATTCTTGAAAGTAAAGATATTAAAATCACTCAAGCAATAGAAAATAAAATTATAAAACCTGCAATAAGAATGAACATAGTTCGTATCGCAGAACAGTTTTCAAAACTTAAAGATGATAATGAGTTTAAAATACTTGAATACTTTTCAAATAATGACCTTAAAGGTTTAATTGCAGTAAGAAATTATATAGCGCATGATTATGATAGTACGAATGATAATATCATAGAAGATGTTATTCGATACAATTTACCTATATTAAAACAAACCATTGAGAAAATTAAAAACTTGTAATAATAATATTTTCTCTTGAAAAGCTAAAGCTTTCCGCTTTTTACTTTTTAGTGGTAAAAAGTAAACAAAAACCACCAACGGCTTCAAAGCCCTTTGGGTTCCCTCACTTATTATTTCTCTTTTCTGAGTTACAAAACTCTCAAAAAATGTGCGTTTAGCACATTTCTTTGTTCAAACAGTTGTAACTCTTTTGCCTGCAAGCAGGATTGACATCCGAAAAGAGAAATAAACGTTCGGCTTTTGCAGATGTTGGAAACAATGGGATAAGGACATTTGCATTTTTGATTTTCTATAGTTTATATTTTTCTTGTCTCAATTTACAAAAGAGAGTTTAAGCCGCTTGGATTTATTTCCACATCTGCAGGTGACAAGTGTTTATTTTCTTTTTTTGAAACCAGCTTTTTAAACTTGCTAAAAGGTGCTGTAACGCACCTTTTAGCAAGTTTAAAAAGCCAAAAAATGAAAATAATAAGCGAGGGAAAAATCGCCACCGATGCCGTGGAGAGTTTCTTTGTTACTTTCTTTACGGATAAAGAAAGTAAAGGCGAAAACCTTTAGGTTTTCAAGAGAGAGATTATAAATTAAAAAATATTACAATCTGCAACAATTCCAATTTAAAACCTTAAATATGCTAGAATACTAAAAAATTTAAAGAAGAGCATTGACTAAACCAATAATTAAAACCAATGAGTATCAACCTTTTGTTAAATGGGTAGGGGGAAAAAGAGGATTACTTTCTCAAATCACTCCATTATTACCAAAAGATTTTAATAACTACTTTGAGCCCTTTGTTGGTGGTGGTGCTTTATTTTTTGAACTTTACTCAAAAGGACTTTTAAACAATAAAAAAGTCTATTTATTTGATATTAATGCTGAACTTATCAATGCTTATGAAGTAGTTAAAAACTATCCTACTCAACTTATTAATGAACTTGAAATTTTTAAACAAAAACACTCTAAAGAGTTTTTTTATGAAATACGAGCTTGGGATAGACAAAATGATTTTTTACAAAGAAGTCAAATACAAAGAGCCTCAAGATTTATATATTTAAACAAAACCTGTTTCAATGGACTTTATCGAGTCAATAAAAAAAATGAAAACAATGTCCCCATAGGAAGATATAAAAACCCTAATATTTGTGATGTTGGTGTAATTCTAAGTGCCAGTCGAGCTTTGCAAAATGTAAATATTTTAAATGCAAGTTATAAAGATGTTTTAAAATATGCTTCAAAAAAGGACTTGGTTTATTTTGATCCACCGTATTACCCTTTAACTCAAACGGCAAGTTTTACTTCATATAGTGAATTTGATTTTTTAGAAAAACAACAAATTGAATTGTATGAAACTTTTAAAAGTTTAAGTAAAAAAGGGTGCAATGTATTTCATAGTAATTCTGATACAGAATTTATAAAAGATTTATATAAAGAATATGAAATAAAGGAGATTTTTGCAAATAGGTTTATAAATAGCAAAAGCAGCGAGCGTGGCAAGATTAGTGAAATTATAGTTAGGAGTAATTTATGAATGTTGAAGCAAGAAGTTTACTTTTAGAAAATGTACTTAAAAAAGGGCAATTTGTAATTCCAGATTATCAAAGAGAATATGATTGGACTGATGAGAATTTAGAAGAATTTCTTGATGATATTAATGATACAGAAGAAACAAATTATTTTATTGGACATATGGTTTGTGAAGGGGATTTTAATAGTTCCAAGTTTAAAGTTATTGATGGTCAACAAAGGATTACAACTATCACGATAATGTTATCAGTTTTACGAGATATTTTTTTTGAAAAAGAGTTATTAAATCTTTCTAATGGATTGCATGATAATTATATTTTTGCTAAAGATAAAGATTATAAAGAATATGTAATTTTAGATAATCAGATGCCTTATCCTGTATTACAATCTTATGTTCAAAGCAAAGTTAATGAAAAAGATAAAAATGTAAAACCTGAAAAATCAGGAGAAAAAAAAATAATTAGAGCATATGACAAATTTTATAAAAATTGGAAAGACTTATCAGAAGTAGAATTAAAAATATTAAGAGATAAAATATTAAATTTAGAAATAATCTTTGTAGCTGTTGATGATGAAGTAGACGCTTTTACAATCTTCGAGACATTAAATGCTAAAGGTAAAGACTTAACACCTTTAGATTTAATTAAAAATCAAGTTTTTAAAAACTATACAAAACAAGTTCATTTAGATGAACCAAATGTTAGTTGGAAAAAAATTATAGAAAACACAAAAGATAAAAATATGAAATTCTTAAATTATTTTTGGGCTTCAAAATATAAGAAAATTTCTGATAGAAAAATATATAAAGAATTTATGAAAGAATCAAAGAATGAAGATTTTAATTATAATAATTTTGTAAAAGAATTATTAAGTAATTCTACATTATATAAGGAAATTATTTCACCAACACTTTCTGATTGGAAAGAAGAAGGTGAATTTAAAGTTTATTTTTCATTAAATGCAATTCAAATATTTAATATTCAAGTTGCTAATAGTTTATTATTATCTTTAATTCGAGAGTATCGTAGTAAAAATATATCTTTAAAATATTTAATCAAAGCATTATCTTCTATTGAAAAATTCCATTTTATAAATAATGCAGTAATTGGTGGAAGATCATCTGGATTAGATACTATGTATTCAAAAATTTCTAGAGAAATATATAATGCTGCAGATAGACATTCAAAACATAATGCAATTGATTTGATGATTAAGAAGTTACAAGATAAATTACCAAGTATAGAACAATTTGAATCAAAAGTTGATAGTAGGTTATATTTTTCTTCAACGAGTTCTAAACAAAAAAAGTTAGTGCAATATGTCTTAAAGAAAATAGAATATGAAAAACAGAACTATAATGTAGAACTAATGAATACAAGTTTAGAGCATATTTATCCAGAAAAATTTGATAAATATTGGTCTAAAATTGAGCCTAAATATATTCAAAACATTGGTAATCTAGTTTTACTTGATAAAAATATTAATTCAGAAATTGGTAATAAATCTTATTCCGATAAAAAATCAATTATTATTAATAAATCTACACTTCTAACAACAAAGGAAGTTTTTGAGAATTTTGAACAATGGAATATAGAAAATATAGAAAATAGAAAAAAAGAATTAATTAAGGTATTGTATGAAATTTGATAACTTAAAGAATACATTACAAGACTCAATTTTTACTTGGGACTATTTCACAGACTTTGAAAAAGTCAAAAAGAATGTAAAAAAAATAGAAAAAGAGTTAAATTTATTAAACTATCTTATTGGAAAAGAAAATATTGAAGAAGAGTTTTTATCTTTGATTGAAGAGTATCCAAAGGTTAGAAAAATATTGCCTATTTTAATTGCTATTCGAGATGATAAGTTGTCTTCTACTCCAATTATTACAGATATTGATACTTTAATACCTGAAAATAAAAAATATATCTTTAACGATGAAATTAATGAAACTATAAAAAAAGAATTGCTTATATTTTTTAAAGAAACAGGATTAAAAGATTTTTTTGAAAATAAAGCAGTTAAAAATTTAGTGGATTATTGTATTGGTGTTGAAGTTGGATTTGATACAAATGCACGAAAAAATAGAACGGGTACTTTAATGGAAAATTTAGTATTAAATTTTTTAGAAGATTTTTGTACTGAAAATAAAAACTTTCATTATATTGAACAAGCTACACAAAAGCGAATTAAGGAATATTTTGATTATGACATTGCTATAGATAAAAATAGTCGAAGATTTGATTTTGCTCTTTATGATAATTCCAATAAAAAGTTATATTTATTTGAAGTTAATTATTATAGTGGTGGTGGTTCAAAACTTAAAGCAACAGCAGGTGAATATCAGTATTTAAACAATTTTTTAAAAGGACAAAATTTAACTTTTATTTGGGTAACAGATGGAACGGGTTGGTTTACGGCACTAAATCCGTTAGAAGAAACCTTTAATCATAATGATTATGTTATCAATCTTGAAATGTTAAAGAATGGTATTTTAAAAGAAATATGTAGATAAAATTATTTATTTTGTATACTATTTTATATACAAATAAGAAAAAATGAGTTATAATTATGTTAGAAAAAGATATTAAAATTGAATTGATACAAAGAGGTTTAAAACCCAGTGATGTTTATAAATCATTGGATATTGAACGAGCACATTTTTATCAAGCTATAAGAAGTACCAATTTAACCAATAAAACATTATTAAAAATATTGGATTATTTAGAACTTGAAATATCTGTTTCTTTAAAACATAAGGATACATAATGCAACTTTTCCAAAAATTATATATTGCCAATATAGATGAGGTATCACAAAGAGTTGAAGACAGTTTTTTGATGTGTGGTAAAAATTGGGATTTTTATTTTACACAAAAAGATAATAAAACCGATTTTGAAGAATTGGAAAATATACAATATATTGAATTTGAGAGTAAAACAGATTTTCAAAAATTTATAGGTTTAAATAAAATAATTGATTACTCAATAGAAGATGATAAATCAATGGTATTATTTCGTGGCTAAAATAAAAAAACTTCACCCCGAAAACTTTGAACAAGAGTGTACAACTGTTTGGAGTTTTGCACGGCGTGGAAATTGGGCGACACACAATTCCAAATATAGAGGAAATTGGGCTCCAGAAGTTGTAAGAAATTTGATTTTACGCTATTCAAAAGAGGGTGATTATTTACTTGATCCTATGATTGGTGGAGGCACAACTGCAATTGAGTGTAAACTTTTAAATCGTAATTTATTGGCATTAGACATAAATCCCAATGCAATTGAACTTACCAATACAGCTTTAAATTTTGAAAGTGAATTTAACCCTAAAATAAAAGTACAACTCAATGATGCAAGAACTTTAGCGATGCTAAAAGATGAAAGCATAGATTTTATTTTAAACCATCCACCTTATGTGGATATTGTAAAATACAGCGAAAAACAAATTGCAGAAGATTTATCTAATATTCATGATTTAGAACTGTTTTGTGATGAATATGAAAAAGTGATTAAAGAGTTGTATAGAGTTTTAAAACCCAATCAATATTGTGCCATTTTAATTGGTGATACACGAAGAAATAAAATGTATCAACCATTGGCTTTTATGGTGATGCAAAGATTTTTACAAAATGGATTTAGTTTAAAAGAAGATATTATTAAACATCAACATAACTGTAAAGCAACGGGCTTTTGGGTGAAAAAAAGTAAAGAAGCCAATTTTTTACTTATTATGCACGAGCATCTGTTTATATTTAAAAAAGTAATTTAGGAGAAAATTTTGCAAGAAATTGAACTGTTAGTCATATTAGATGTCATAGGACTTCAAGACAAAGAAATCTTTGAAAAACATATTATAAAAGAGGGATTTGAAAAAGTAGCCAATGAAGAGTTTGTTTATACTGCAAAATCAACTACCACCACTTTTTCTACTAAAGCGTATATTTTAGAGGTCTTTAAAAAAGGGTTACAAAAAACCTCGTTTGATTCTTGTAACATGGTGTTTTTACTCAATGAAACACCGTATCCCCCTTATATTTATGATAAAAATACCCATGATTTTGAAGAAGCCAAATAATGCAGAACCTTTTTAGCTATTTTAAACAAAAAAACGATTGCCAACTTTTAATTGTTAACGACGATAAACAAGCCCAAGAAGCGTACGATGTACTTCGTTTTCACGGGCTTGCTCCTTTTGCTTTAAGTGATTTTAGAGCCAATTTTGGTGATGATTTACTCTCCTTTAGTCAAGAGTTACAGCAAATTACCCAAACGCTTAATGCTTACTACGGCTACAAAAAACAGAACAAAGTTTTAATCGCACCTTTACGAACAATCAGTTATGCTATGCCTAAAGAGCAGTGCTTTGACAGCTTTGAAATTGCGTTTGCTCAAACACTGGATTTAGAGAGTTTTAAAGCCAAGTTGTACAACTGGGGATACTATTTTGTCGATATTGTTACAAGCGAAGGGGAAGTTTCCATTCGTGGGGATATTTTAGATATTTGTCCTTTAGGCAGTGAAATGGGTTATCGAATCTCTTTATTTGATACCGAAGTTGAGAGTATTCGTATCTTTAATATTGAAGACCAAAAATCCAACAAAGAAGAGATTGAAAGTTTTCGTATTAGTCCCGCATTTTTAGCACTCAATGCCGAGCATTTTGAAAAAATAAACGATGAAATCCAACAAGTTCAAACCGATGCTTTTATTCAAGATATTCACTCGCTTGGATTTTGGTATTTAGATGATTTAGGCGAATATTTACCGCAAAAACTTAACTCTTATATTACCTATGAAGCGTTAGAAGAACTGGAAGAAGCCTATATTTTTGAAGCCAAACGAATTGCTAAAGAGAAGTTTCTAACGCTTTCAAAAATTCCTAAAGCGCACAACTATGTACCCATTGCCCCTGCAAATGTCAAAGAGTTTTTAACCTTTCATACGGGCAAAAAAGTTACGATAATCAGTTCCACTGAAGCCAAAATCAAAGCTCATGAGTTGGATTTAACGAACCAACACATTAAATACGTACTTGAAGATTATATGATTAATCTTGTCAGTGATGATGAGGTGATTATATCTTTAAACAAAGCCCACAAAAAGAAACGAAAGAAAAAGGTCAAACTTGTTCTTGATGAGCTTAAAGTGGGTGATTATGTGGTGCATGAAGAGTATGGAATTGGGCAGTTTAAAGGCATTGAACCCGTAACCGTTATGGGGGCAAAACGTGATTTTGTAAAACTTTTATACGCCAATGACGATAAGCTTTTTATTCCCGTTGAAAACATTGATATTATCGACCGATATGTTGCCGATGGTTCGAGTTATGCCATGCTTGACCAACTGGGAAAAGGCAGTTTTGCTAAACTCAAAGCCAAAGTCAAAGACAGACTTTTTGCCATCGCCAATGATATTATTAAACTCGCCGCTGCAAGAGAACTGGTCAATGGGATTGCCATTGAAACAGATAAAAAACCCTTGCGCGATTTTGCATTAAGTGCGGGGTTTGAGTATACCAAAGATCAAAGTCGAAGTATCAAAGAGATTTTTAGCGATTTAAGCAGTGGAAAAGTCATGGACAGACTTTTAAGTGGTGACGTGGGATTTGGAAAAACTGAAGTGGCGATGAATGCCATTTTAGCCGTTTTCTTAGAAGGGTATCAATGTTTGTTTGTTTGTCCTACCACGCTTTTAGCCACGCAACATTTTCACAGTATGCAAAAACGTTTTGAAGGGTTTGGGCTTAAAATGGCAAAACTCGATGGCAAAACAAACAGTAAAGAAAAAAGCCATATTAAAAAAGGGCTTGAAGATGGCACGTATGATTTGGTCATTGGAACACACTCTTTGTTGGAAATTAAAACCAAAAATTTAGCCTTGGTGATTATTGATGAAGAGCATAAGTTTGGAGTCAAACAAAAAGAGAAACTCAAAAACTTACGAGAAGATGTGCATATTTTTTCCATGAGTGCAACGCCAATTCCACGAACGCTCAATTTAGCCTTGAGTAAACTCAAAGGCATGAGTTCACTTTTAACGCCTCCTAGTGAGAGATTGGGTGTACGAACTTTTGTCAAAGAGTACAGCGACCAACTCATCAAAGAGATTATTTTGCGAGAAAAAAGACGCGGTGGACAGCTTTTTTATGTGCATAACAACATTGCCTCTATTGAAGCTAAAAAAGCGGATTTACTTGGAATTTTGCCCAATATTAAAATTGAAATTATCCACTCTCAAATCAAACCAGTCGATGCTGAACAAATCATCGATGACTTTGGTGAAGGGAAATTCGATA
>JBAYZM010000075.1:0-10202 GCA_041672515.1 Arcobacteraceae bacterium | reverse complement strand
ACAACAAAAATCTGAAATCGTTGATTTTTTAACTGCAGAATTTAAAGTATCTCAAGCTATCGTAGTTTGTGACTATAAAGGATTAACTCATAAAGAGTTAGAAGTATTAAGAAAAGACGCACGAGCGAATGGAACGAAAGTTCAAGTCGCTAAAAATACATTAGTAACAGTTGCTGCAAGAAATGCTCAATTGGGTGATGTTGAATTAACAGGAACGAATATTTTTCTTTGGTCTGACGACCAAATCGCTGCTTGTAAAGTGGCTGATCAATTTGCCAGTGCAAACAAAGAAAAATTTGCAATTAAATCAGGTATCATTGAAGGTAAAATTTCAACGGCTGATACGGTTAATGCATTCGCTAAATTACCATCAAGAGAAGAGCTTCTTGGAATGCTTGCATCTGTATGGATGGGGCCTGTTAGAAACTTTACTATTGGTCTTGATGCACTTAGAAGAAAAAAAGAAGAAACAGCTGCATAAGCACTGTAATTAATAAAACAAAAAAACACAAAGGAATATGAAATGGCAATTTCTAAAGAAGACGTATTAGAATTTATCTCTGGATTATCTGTATTAGAATTATCTGAGTTAGTAAAAGAATTTGAAGAAAAATTTGGTGTATCTGCACAACCTGTTGCGGTTGCTGGTGGAGCTGTTGCTGCTGTTGAAGCAGTTGAAGAAAAAACTGAATTCGATGTTATTATCTTAGATGCAGGAGACAAAAAAATTAATGTTATTAAAGAAATTAGAGCATTAACTGGTCTTGGATTAAAAGAAGCTAAAGAAGCTGCAGAGCAAACTCCTTCAACAATTAAAGAAGGAATTTCTAAAGATGATGCTGAAGCTTGCAAAGCACAATTAGAAGCTGCTGGAGCAAAAGTAGAAGTTAAATAATTAATTTCTAAATAAATAGCGAAGCCCGATGGCTTCGCATTTTTCGTTAGCATCTTTAAAGGTTAAGGTGAGAGTTTAAAGCAAAATTCTAACCCTATCCTTTAAAGGTGCTTTTTGCGCTTTTAAATAAAAAGTAATCTTTATTAATTTATATGAGGTTAACAATGCTAAATTCTTTAAAATCTGGAAATAGACTACGAGTTGATTTTGCCAAAAATCCACAAAAGATTGAAATTCCAAATTTACTACAGCTACAACAAAACAGTTACGATAATTTTTTAATGATAGGACAAGACGACAGAACGACTTCAGGTATTGAAAAAGTTTTTAAATCGGTATTTCCAATTCATGATGCACAAAACAGAATTACTCTTGAGTATTTAGGTACGGAAGTTGGGAAACCAAAATACGATGTACGAGAGTCAATGGTCAGAGGTTTAACTTACTCTATTCCTTTAAAAATTAATGTTCGATTAACATTATGGGAACTTGATGAAAAAACCGGTGAAAAAATCGGTGTTAAAGACATGAAAGAGCAATCTTTATTTGTTCGAGAAATTCCATTAATGACAGACAGAACTTCTTTTATTGTCAATGGGGTTGAAAGAGTCGTTGTGAATCAATTACATCGATCTCCAGGTGTTATTTTTAAAGAAGAAGAGTCTGCTACTTCACACAATAAATTGATTTATACTGGGCAAATTATCCCAGACAGAGGTTCTTGGTTATACTTTGAATACGATGCAAAAGATGTATTGTATGTTAGAATTAATAAACGAAGAAAAGTACCTGTTACTATTTTATTTCGAGCATTAGGTTACTCTAAAGAAGATATTATTAAACTTTTCTACCCAATTTTAAATATTAAAATTAAAAACAATAAGTTTTTAATGAAATTTAATCCTGATGATTTTACAGGAAGAATTGAATTTGATTTAAAAGATGACAAAGGGAATTTAGTATTAGCTGCTGGGAAAAGACTTACAACCAGAAAAGCCAATGCTTTAGCAGAGGGTGGTTTAGCCTTAGTTGAGTATCCCATCGAACTTTTAATGGACAGATACACTGCCAATGCTATTTTTGACCCAGAATCAGGAGAAGTGTTATACGATGGATTAACACATCTTGATGAGTTAAAATTAAAAAAACTGCTTGATTTAGGATTTGAATCGTTTGATATTGCTAATGACTTGGCAACCGGTGTTGATGATTCTATTATTAATGCCTTTAAAGCCGATGCAGAAAGCTTAAAACTTCTTAAACAAACAGAACAAATAGAAGATGAAAATGATTTATCCGCCATTCGTATTTATAAAGTGATGCGACCAGGTGAACCAGTTACTAAAGAAGCGGCAAAAGATTTTGTTAAAAAATTATTCTTTGATCCAGAAAGATACGACTTAACTAAAGTTGGAAGAATGAAGATGAATCATAAGTTAGATGTGAAAGTTCCAGAATATGTAACCACATTAACGTATGAAGACGTGATTAAAACAGTTCAATACCTTGTTAAAGTTAAATCAGGGCATGGACATATTGATGACAGAGATCACTTAGGTAACAGAAGAATCAGAGCGATTGGTGAGTTATTGGCCAATGAGTTACACTCAGGGCTTATTAAAATGCAAAAAGCCATCCGAGATAAAATGACGACGTTAAGTGGAACATTAGAAGATTTAATGCCGCATGATTTAGTTAACTCTAAAATGATTACTTCAACGATTACTGAGTTTTTTACCAGTGGACAACTTTCTCAATTTATGGATCAAACCAATCCATTATCTGAAGTGACTCACAAACGAAGACTCTCTGCATTAGGTGAGGGTGGACTTGTAAAAGAGCGAGCTGGATTTGAAGTGAGAGACGTTCACCCAACTCATTACGGAAGAATTTGTCCGGTTGAAACACCAGAGGGACAAAACATTGGTTTAATTAATACTTTATCTACTTTTTCTAAAGTCAATGATTTAGGATTTATTGAAGCTCCGTATAAAAAAGTGGTTGATGGTATGGTAACAGATGAAATCATCTACATGACAGCAACACTTGAAGAAGGTTTAGTCATCGCTCCAGGTTCTACTAAAGTGGATGCCAATGGAAAAATTGTTGAAGCTTTAATTGAAGCAAGACAAGATGGTGAGATTTTATTGGTTGAAAGATCAAAAGTTGATTTAATTGATATCTCTTCACAAATGGTTATGGGGGTTGCGGCTTCTTTAATTCCATTCTTAGAACACGATGATGCAAACCGTGCTTTAATGGGATCAAATATGATGCGACAAGCCGTACCATTGTTACGACCAAGCGCACCAATTGTTGGAACAGGATTAGAAAAAACTGTTGCACGAGATGCCTGGGAAGCAATTAAAGCAGACCGTTCAGGTGTGGTTGAAAAAGCCGATGCTAAAAATATTTATGTACGTGGTGAAGATGAAAATGGGGCATTTATTGACCATTATTATGTCAATAAAAACGTACGAACCAATAACAACACCTCTTTTGGGCAACGAATTGCCGTTAAAGAAGGAGATATTGTTGAAAAAGGTCAAGTCATAGCTGATGGTCCATCAATGGACAAAGGTGAATTAGCTGTTGGGGTTAATGCTATGGTTGCGTTTATGCCATGGAATGGATACAACTACGAAGATGCGATTGTTCTATCTCAACGATTGATTAAAGACGATGCATTTACTTCTGTTCATATTTATGAAAAAGAGTTAGAAGCAAGAGAACTTAAACATGGAAATGAAGAGATTACTCGAGATTTACCGGGTGTTAAAGAGGAATCAATTTCTCACCTTGATGCTTCTGGAATCGTAAAAGTTGGAACTTTTGTAAAACCTGGAATGATTTTAGTCGGAAAAGTTACACCAAAAGGTGAAATTAAACCTACGCCTGAAGAGAGATTGTTACGAGCAATCTTTGGAGAAAAAGCAGGTCATGTGATTAACAAATCTCTGTATTGCCCAACTTCAATGGAAGGTACCGTTGTGGATGTTAAAGTATTTACTAAAAAAGGATACGAAAAAGATGAACGTGCAAAAATTGCCATTGAATCTGAAAAATCTGAATTAGATATTAAACACCACGATAAACTTTTAATGTTAGATCGTGAAGAAATTTTAAAAATCAATAGCCTTTTAAGCAAAGCAACATTGGCTAAAGATGTTGAAATTGATGGGGTTGATTACAAAAAAGGTGGAACAATTCCTGTTGATGTAATCGCAGGAGTCAACCGATTTGCCTTGAAAAAAGTGGTCGCTTCTTTTGGTGGAGATATTGAAAATAAATTTAATGAAATCAAAGAGTATTTTATTAAAGAAAAATCAGCATTACGAACTGAACATGAAGAGAAACTTCAAGTATTAGAACACGATGATATTTTGGCAAGTGGAGTGATTAAACAAGTTAAAGTGTATATTGCCACCAAACGAAAAATCAAAGTTGGGGATAAAATGGCAGGACGACACGGAAACAAAGGTATTGTTTCTAATATTGTTCCTCAAGTTGATATGCCATACTTAGAAGATGGTTCAACAGTTGACGTTATTTTAAATCCACTGGGAGTTCCTTCACGGATGAACATTGGGCAAATTTTAGAAGTTCACTTAGGTTTAGTGGGTAAAAAATTAGGAGACCAAATCCAAGATATTTTTGACGCTAAAAAAGCAGAATTTGTAAGTGATTTACGAGCTAAAATGTCTGAAATTGCAGATTTGGCTAAATTAATGAACGGTAAAAAGTTCATGGAAAATTTAAGTGATGATGAGTTAATTGAATACGGACGAGATTGGTCACAAGGTGTTCGATTTGCGACACAAGTATTTGATGGTGTTAAAGAAGATGAGTTTATTAAACTGTTTGAATTGGCAAAAATCGATACCGATGGAAAATGTGTTCTTTATGATGGTAAAACCGGCGATAAAATGAAAGAACGAGTTAACGTGGGATATATGTACATGTTAAAACTGCACCACTTAGTTGATGAAAAAGTTCACGCACGAAGTACTGGTCCTTACTCTTTAGTCACTCAACAACCCGTTGGTGGAAAAGCCTTATTCGGTGGGCAACGATTTGGGGAAATGGAAGTTTGGGCGTTAGAAGCGTATGGTGCAACCAATGTACTTAAAGAGATGTTAACGACTAAATCGGATGACGTTGAAGGACGTACTCGAGCATACAGAGCAATTGCAAACGGTGAAAATGTTCCAAGATCAGGTGTTCCTGAAACATTCTTTGTATTAACCAAAGAGTTAAAAGCTCTTGGATTAGATGTTGAAATTTTTGACGAGGTGGAAGAAGACAATGAGCAGTAACAAAATTCTACAAGCAATCGAGATTAAAGAGTTAGAAAGACCACAAGATTTTTCAGCTTTCCAGTTAAGACTGGCAAGTCCTGAGAAAATTCTTTCTTGGTCAAATGGCGAAGTTAAAAAACCAGAAACCATTAATTATAGAACATTAAAGCCTGAACGAGATGGGCTTTTTTGTGCCAAAATATTTGGACCCGTCAAAGATTATGAGTGTCTTTGTGGTAAATATAAAAAAATGCGATACAAAGGTGTTGTGTGTGAAAAATGTGGAGTTGAAGTTACTTCAAGTAAAGTACGACGACACAGAATGGGGCACATTGATTTAGTTGCACCTGTTGCTCACATTTGGATGGTAAGTTCACTTCCTTCACGAATTGGTACGCTTTTAGGTGTTAAATTAAAAGACTTAGAAAGAGTATTATATTATGAAGCATACATTGTATCTGAACCATCTGATGCGTTTTATGACAATGAAAAAACTAAACCGGTTTTAAAATACGATATTTTAAATGAAGAACAATACCGAACGATTGTAGAACATTTTGACCACAGTGGATTTGAAGCTAAAATGGGTGGAGATATTGTTCGAGAATTACTTGAAAATTTAGATTTAATCGAATTGTTGGTTGTTTTAAAAGAAGATATGCACAGCACAAAATCGGAAGCAAAACGAAAAACCATTATTAAACGATTAAAAATTGTTGAAAACTTCATTAACTCTGGAAATAAGCCAGAGTGGATGATGTTAACACAATTACCTGTTTTACCACCCGATTTAAGACCATTGGTTGCTCTTGATGGTGGAAAATTTGCGGTATCTGACGTAAATGACCTTTACAGACGTGTTATTAACAGAAATAACCGACTTAAACGATTAACAGAACTTGATGCTCCTGAAATTATTATCAGAAATGAAAAAAGAATGCTTCAAGAAGCCGTAGATGCTTTATTTGACAATGGTAAAACAGCCAATGCCGTTAAAGGTGCCAATAAACGACCTTTAAAATCTCTCTCTGAAATTATCAAAGGGAAACAAGGACGATTCAGACAAAACTTACTTGGGAAAAGGGTTGACTTTTCTGGACGGTCAGTTATTGTCGTAGGACCTTCTTTAAATATGGATCAATGTGGTATTCCTAAAAAAATGGCATTGGAGTTGTTTAAACCACACTTGATGGCTAAGTTAGAAGAAAAAGGGTATGCAACGACTCTTAAATCAGCGAAGCGATTGATTGAAAGTGAAACCAATGAAGTATGGGAATGTTTAAGTGAAATCGTTGATGAATATCCTGTTTTATTAAACAGAGCACCAACGCTACACAAATTGTCAATTCAAGCATTTCACCCTGTATTAATTGATGGAAAAGCGATTCAATTGCACCCATTAGTATGTTCTGCATTCAACGCGGACTTCGATGGGGATCAAATGGCCGTGCACGTTCCATTGTCTCAAGAAGCTATTGCAGAAGCTAAAATTTTAATGATGTCTTCAATGAACATCTTATTACCAGCATCTGGGCGAGCCATTGCTGTTCCATCACAAGATATGATTTTAGGTATTTATTATCTATCATTGGCAAAAGATGGGGTTATTGGTGAGCATAAATTATTTACGGATGTCAATGAAGCCATTATTGCACTTGATTGCAAAAAAGTGGATTTACATGCCAAAATCAGAACAAAATTAGGGGATAAAATCATTCACACAACTGTGGGAAGATTGATTGTTCACCAAATTTTACCTGATTTTGTTCCAGTTGAATTATGGAATAAAATTTTAAAGAAAAAAGATATTGGTATTTTAGTTGATTATATTTATAAACACGGTGGATACAGAGTAACACCACGATTTTTAGATGACTTAAAAAACCTTGGATTCAGATATGCAACGGATGCTGGAATTTCGGTATCAATTGATGATATTAAAGTGCCTGCAACTAAACCAGAGCACATTGCTAAATCGAAAAAAGAAGTGATTGAAGTTCAAAAACAGTTTGGACAAGGGTTATTAACAGAACAAGAAAGATACAATAAAATTATTGATATTTGGACAGAAGTTAACAATACTTTGGGAACAGAGATGATGTCTTTGGTTGAGTCGGATAAAGATGGGTTTAACTCTATTTATATGATGGCAGACTCAGGGGCAAGAGGATCTGCTGCGCAAATCAGACAGCTTTCAGGGATGAGGGGACTTATGGCGAAGCCAGATGGTTCTATTATTGAAACGCCAATTATTTCTAACTTTAAAGAAGGACTAAACGTACTTGAGTACTTTATTTCTACGCATGGTGCTAGAAAAGGTTTAGCGGATACGGCACTTAAAACAGCAAATGCTGGGTACTTAACGAGAAAACTCATTGACGTATCTCAAAATGTAAGAATCACAATCGAAGATTGTGGAACACATGAAGGTATCGAAATTACGGATATTTCAAGTGGTAATGAGTTAATTGAAAGTTTAGAAGAGAGAATTACAGGTCGAGTTACTGCTGAAGATATTATTGACCCAATTTCAAATGAGATTTTATTCCCAGAAGGAACATTAATCACAGAAGAAAATGCCAAAGTAGTCAAAGAAGCCGAAGTGAAATCAGTGGTTATTAGAACGCCATTAACGTGTAAAGTTGAGCATGGTTTATGTTCAAAATGTTATGGTCTAAATCTTGGTGAGCAACGAAAAGCCAATCCAGGTGAAGCCGTTGGAGTTATTGCCGCTCAATCAATTGGGGAGCCAGGAACACAGCTGACACTAAGAACCTTCCACGTTGGGGGAACAGCGAGTGCGACACAAACTGAGAGACAATTACGTGTTGATAAAGAAGGATTTATCCGATATTACAACATCAAAACACACACAACAAAAAGTGGTACAAAAATTGTTTCTAACCGAAGAAATGCAGGGATTTTATTGGTTGAACCAAAAATCAATGCACCATTTAAAGGAAAAGTAACTGTTGAAACGATTCACGAAGAGACCATTTTAACCATTTCAAATGGTGAGCAAACGAAAAAATATTATTTACGAAAAAATGATGTGGCTAAAGCCAATGAGCTTGCAGGTGTTTCTGGAAAAATTGATGGGAAATTGTATTTACCTTATGCAACAGGTGATGTCGTAGAAGCCAATGAATCAGTGGTTGAAATGATTAAAGATGGATGGAATGTTCCAAATCGAATTCCATTTGCAGCTGAATTAAAAGTTGAAGATGGGGCGCCAATTACATCAAAAGTGATTTCTGGTTCTAAAGGGTTGATTAAATACTATAAATTAACTGGGGATTACATTGAAAGACGACACGACATTAAAGCGGGTCAAAAAGTCGATGAAAAAGGATTCTTTGCTGTTATTGTTGACAATGATGACCGAGAAGCATTACGACATTATGTGGCACGAGGTTCAGTTTTAGAGTTAGATGATAATTCAGAAGTTCAAAAAGATACGGTAATTTCTTCACCTCAAACACACGAACAAGTTGTTATTGCTGAGTGGGATCCTTATGCGAATCCAACGATTGCAGAACAATCAGGAACTATCTCGTTTGAAGATATTATTCCAGGTGTTACGGTTTCTGAGCAATACGATGAATTAACGGGTACATCTAAATTGGTCGTAAATGAGTATGTTCCAAGTGGATACAAACCAACGGTGTTGATTTCAACAAGCAGTTCAAATATCTTAAGATATACACTTGACCCTAAAACGGCATTAAACGTCAGTGATGGGCAAAAAGTTGAAGTGGCTGATATTATTGGTAAAACACCAAAAGCTACTCAAAAATCAAAAGATATTACGGGAGGTCTTCCTAGAGTATCTGAATTGTTTGAAGCAAGACGACCCAAAAATATTGCCGTTCTTGCCTCATTTGATGGAGTGGTTTCATTTGGAAAAGCGCTTAGAAATAAACAACGAATTATCGTAACCGATGAAATTGGTGGACGAGTTGAGTATATGGTTGAAAAATCTAAACAAATTTTAGTTCACGAGGGAGAGTTTGTTCACGCAGGAGAAGCTTTAACAGATGGTCAAGTGGCATCACACGATATTTTAAGAATATTAGGTGAAAAAGCACTGCACTTCTTTATTGTTTCTGAAGTACAACAAGTTTACCGATCACAAGGGGTAAATATTGCCGATAAACACATTGAGGTTATTTTATCTCAAATGTTACGACAAGTCTCTATTTTAGATGGTGGAGATACGAAGTTTATTGTAGGTGATATGGTTTCTAAAAAACGATTTAAAATTGAAAATGAAAGAATTGTAAAACTTGGTGGAGAACCTGCTATTGGTGAGCCATTATTATTAGGTATTACAAGAGCCGCAGTAACATCGGATTCTATTATTTCAGCTGCATCGTTCCAAGAAACAACTAAAGTATTAACTGAAGCTGCTATTAGTGCGAAAATGGATATGTTAGAAGACTTAAAAGAGAACGTTGTAATTGGACGAACTATTCCTGTTGGAACTGGTTTATACAAAGACAAAAAAATCATTTTTTCTACAAAGTAAAAACTCAACAATGAAGCTTCGGCTTCGTTGTTAAGGTTACAACATGGATAATCTCATATTCTTATTTTTTCTGTTCGTTGCCTTAGAGCTTTTTGAAGCCAATTGGCAAAAATCAGACACCTTATACGGTGTTATTTATAACAACTTTTTAGTGTATCAAAAATCCCTTTTTACTTTTTTTATTTTAAATCCCACTTTTTTTTATGTTCTATTTTTAACCATTTATTTACATATGGATTCATTTTTGATGTATGCAATGCTTATAATAAAATTTATTGATGTCGCTTTTAAGCTCTCAATGATGAAGAAATTAAGTGAGGGAAAAAAGATGGAAGACGTTTTGCATGTTAATGTCAAAATGGGATTTTTATATCGATACATGAACGTGCTTATTTATCCCCTTACTTTTTTATTCGCATTAAATATAATATAAAGTAAAAATTAAAACCAATTAAAAACAAGGAAAACCAATGCAATATTT
>JBAYZM010000074.1:0-10303 GCA_041672515.1 Arcobacteraceae bacterium | reverse complement strand
ATATCCATTAAATCTTAAGCCTTGTTTTTAAATAATCGGGATTATAGCATAAGATTAGTAAAGGATACGGGGCAGAATACTCCTACTTTTAAGAACTCAAACTTTTCATCGCACGAATAAGATACTTAGGATTATGA
Source organism: Arcobacteraceae bacterium (assembly GCA_041672515.1). Taxonomy (GTDB): domain Bacteria; phylum Campylobacterota; class Campylobacteria; order Campylobacterales; family Arcobacteraceae; genus Marinarcus. The sequence goes on along the minus strand of JBAYZM010000074.1, from coordinate 10,166 downwards.
ACCGAATCATACACACTGGGAACTTTTTTATTTACATCAAACAATCCATAAACAGCCATTAAAGCAGTTCTAACAGAATATTCAACCGTAAAAACACAATCATCTTCTACTTCTGTAAACTGCCCTAAAAATGCAAAATTTGTTGCACCTTGGGGTATAACATCGGGTCTGTCACCTAAACTTCTTGGCATAAACAAACTGTCAATATATGGCATGGCAACGGGGATACAATTCAGTTTACCTTTTTCCATGCAAGAGTGCATAAGAGATTGAATTTTAAGGTGATAAAACAACTCTTCTAAAATCTCTTTGCCGTTACACTGGCTCATTGGTTTTTTAATAAAATTACCGATTTTATCGGGATACAAGCCATATCCCCAAAATACTTTGACATCGTTGGGTTGATTGGGAAAATGAGGTTGCCTTGCAATAACAATGGACATCAACCAATTAGAATCAGTCATGGTGACCAATCCACCAGTGCCATCGACATTGCCTGAAAAGTTTTCCATATACTCATGAAAAGTTGTGTCATGCATTGTGGCAGTAAAAGAGTACCATTTTTGCAAATCAATTTGGTCACAAAATATTTCAGGATGCCCAAAAGAACTCTCTTTAGAAGCTATTTTTTTCCAAAGTTCCCATGCGCCTGAATTTTCGTGAGTTTTTAAAATGGGGGCATTATACCAACTTCCGTTGTGTGTACTTTGAGTAATTGAGCCATTGGTAATAAAAAGATAATCGTTTTGTCCTAACACAATCTTCTCTTCTTTTCCTTGATTAAGCGTATGTAACAGCGTGGCTCTTTTTTCATTTTCAAGAAATTCAAAATCAATATCTTGCACTTGAACATTCATACAAAAATGAACTCCTTTTTTTTCTAAGTAGTTTTTAATGGGCAAAATGACACTGTGATATTGATTGTATTTTGTTCTCATCACGCCTGTTAAAGAGTTTAAACCATCGACTAAATGAATAAATCGTTTCATGTATCTTCGCATCTCCATGAGTGAACTCCACTTTTGAAAAGCAAACATGGTTGACCAAATAAACCAAAAGTTGGTTGTGAAAAAATCTTCGGCAAACCAATCTTCAATGCGTTTACGTTCCAACAAAGATTCAGGAGTAAAAAGCAGTTTTGCCATATCACTTTGATGGGAAAAAGACAAACCGTAACTTGAAACATCTATTTTTTTTCCCTCTTTTAAAAGTCTGGCTTGACCATGAGAAATAAATCGGGAGTTAAATTCAAACGTCTCATCTTTAATTGAAACGCAAGAGTTGTCATACGATGGAATAAGAGAAAGTAAATCCCAATAACAGACATAATGTTCTTCATGCATTCTTCCACCTCGAATCACATAGCCATTTTTGGCATCGCCACTGCCATCACACGCACCACCTGCAATATTGTCTTGCTCCAAAATATAAATATTTTTAGGGTCAATATCGGCATCTTTTATCAAATACACCGCACTGGCCAACGACGATATGCCACTTCCTATTAAATAGACTTTTGACTCTTTTGTAGGGTTATTTGTTTGTGTTTTCATGGGATTTATCCTTTGGTGAAAATCTGTGAGAAGTTAGAACGACTCAGTATGATTATATCCCAATAGAGTAACATTTTCTTTACTTTATTTTAGGTAAGTAACAGAAAAAAAATATTACTATAACAAAAATCATTTAGGAACTTAACTTATGACACTTTTTTTAACCCTTTTGGGAAAAATAATACCTCTTTATTTTAGTATTCTATTGGGCTTTTTTAGCACCAAATTTTTTGATTGCGACAAAGAAACCATTGCTAAAATACTTTTGTATATTCTTGCACCTTTGATTGTTTTAAATGCTACCATGAGTGTTGAGATAAACTCTTCAATTTTGTTTTTACCCCTTTTCTTTTTTACAGTAAGTGTTCTCATTGCTTTTACCACGTTGCCTTTGTTTTATAAAATCTTCAAAGATAACTCAGCCAATGTGTTAGCCTTTAGTGTTTCTACGGGGAATACGGGGAATTTAGGTATTCCCGTTGCCATTTTATTTTTAAGTGCCCAAATGGTTGATGTTTTTATTTTCACCGTATTGGCTTCTATTTTATACCAAAATTCTGTGGGCTATTATATTACGGCTAAAAGCAGTTTTACGGTTTGGCAAAGCATTATTAAAGTGATAAAATTGCCCGTATTACACGCGTTTATGTTAGGACTGATTTTAAACTATTATGGGGTTAAAATCCCTGAAGTTTTTATGGATTATACCAACTATTTAAAAGGGGCGTATGCCATTTTGGGTATGATGCTTTTAGGAATGGGCATGGAAAAACTCAAAACTTCTGGGGGATTTGACGCTAAATTTATTGGAATTGCCCTATTGGTTAAGTTTATCATTTGGCCAGTTATTGTGTTGGGATTTATCTTTTTAGATACTCAATTTTTCCACTTTTTAAATAAAGAGTTGTATTTGGTGATGTTTATTTTTAGTATTGTACCATTGGCAGGAAATACCGTTACGATTGCGACGATTTTAAATGTGAAACCCGAGAAAATGTCACTTGCAGTGCTTATTTCTACGCTGGTTTCACTCTTTTATATTCCACTGATGTTGTATTGGTACAATTTTTAAAATGCCCTCAAATAGGAAGGGCAAATTTGCTTTGGTACATCGGCTTCTTTAGCTGCATACAAGGCTAAATTGGGGTTGCGTAAAAGCTCTCTTCCATACGCCACAAAATCACAATACTCTTCTTTTAAAAGCTTTTCACCTTCCCGTGCTGTGGTAATTAAACCTACAGCAATAACAGGAATATGAACAGCCTCTTTTATGGCTTTGGCATAACCGCATTGATACAAAGGCTCAACTTTTGGCATACACTCAACTTTATTTTGATTGCCACCTGCTGAAACATCAATCGCATCCACGCCCACTTTTTCTATGGCTTTTGCCAAATACATTGAGTCTTCCACATTCCAGCCTTCATTCATCCATTCATGTGCTGAAAGACGAACCAAAAGAGGCAATTTGATTTTTTCTTTTAAACTTTGAGCAATCTCAACGATTAACGCACATCTGTTTTCCAAACTTCCCCCGTATTTATCGGTTCGTTTATTGGTTAATGGCGATAAAAATTGGCACAAAAAATAACCATGAGCTGCATGTAATTCGATGGCATCATAGTTGGCTTTTTTAGCTCTTTGGGCTGCTTTTAAAAACAATTTCTTAATCTGCTTAATCTCTTTTATCGTTGCTTCATGAGGCAAAGAATAAGGAGCATCGTCACTAAAAGCTAAAGCACTAGAAGCAATTGGAGTTGATTTTTCAACCGTACTTTTTCGTCCTGCATGGGCTAATTGAATTGCCATTTTAGCACCAAAACTGTGGCAAATTTTAGTCAGTTCTTTATGCTTTTTTATGTGAGTATGACTCCATAACCCCAAATCTTGGTCAGAAATTCGCCCACGAGGCTCAATGGCAGTGGCTTCAACAATAATTAATCCCACGCCACCCAATGCTCTTGCACTGTAATGCGTCGTATGAAGCTTTTTAAGTTCACCTTTTTTACTGCTGGCGTACATACACATAGGAGGCATAACGATTCTGTTTTTTAGTTTCAGTTTACCGATTTTACCTTGTTGAAACAATGCACTCATGGTTAATCCTTTTTTATTGTATAAACTCAACAACCTCTTCAAAAGGGAGTCGTAATTGAGTAGATTGGGGGTTAATTCGGTAACCCAAAGGCAATATTAACGTCAATCGATATTGGTTTTTATCTAATGCTAAAATTTCTTCCACTTTATCTTTGTCAAATCCTTCAATCGGACACGAATCAATCCCTTTAACGGCAGCTGCTGTCATCATATTTCCTGCTGCTATAAAGGTTTGTCGTGCTGTCCATGCGTAAATATTCTCATCGTTTCTTAATGTATCTTCTAAATGAGACGCATATAAGTTAAGATAAAATTCAAGTTTATCTTGAGGCATTTCACGACGTGCAAATCGTTTCAGAGGAATACCCGATTGTGGTCTAATGCTGTTTATACCCGCTAAAATCACCACCAAATGCGAACACGACGTGATTTGAACTTGATTCCAACACGCCGGTTTCAACTTGGCTTTAAGCTCTTCATTGGTAATAACTAAAAATTTCCATGCTTCCATTCCAAAAGAACTCGGCGATTTTCGCCCTGCTTCTAAAATGTAGTACAACTCTTCATCACTGATTTTTTTATTTTCATCAAAGACTTTACACGCATGTCTAAAATCCATGGCTTCTTCAAAACTTTTATTCATTTTTTTTCCTTATTTTATAGTGATAAATCTAAAATGGTTTCAACAACTTTAGCGTTAATTGTACCATTTACTCCGAAATTAATAAAGCCATGTTTTTCCAAAAGTGTGGTAACTTTTTGCTTCAACTCTTTATCTTGCGTATACGAAGAGAGTTTCAACTCCACATCTAAACTTTCATATAAAGCTTTAATTTTCTCAATGGTCGCACTTGGGTCAGATGAGTTTAATCCAAAAACATTTTTTCCCATTTGCAAAAGTTTTGCTTTTTTTTCTTCTTGCGTAATTTTGAGCAAATTGGGCTGAATAATCGCCAATGTTCTTGCATGGTCAATGCCATACAATCCGCTTAACTCATGCCCAATAAAATGTGTTGCCCAATCTTGTGGTACGCCCAAACCAATCAGACCATTTAACGCTTGATTGGCAAGCCACATTAAATTGGCATACCACACATCGTCTTTCTTATTGTAGTTTTGAGCCAATTCAACTAACGCTTTTAAAATGCCTTCGGCATAATAATCTTGCGCCAATGCACCATGAGGCAGTGTCAAATATTGTTCACACGTATGTACAAAGGAGTCAATAAGCCCATTGGCTAATTGTCGGTCATCCAAACTTTTTAAGACATCTGGATCTAAAACAGCAAATTGGGGATACGAAAAAGAGGAGTGAAAAAACCGCTTCTCTTGTGTTGCTTTTTTAGTAATCACTGAACCGGTATTCGACTCACTTCCCGTGGCTGCAAGCGTTAAAACGGCACCCAACTCTAAGGCTTTGGTTGGTGTATATTTACCTTCAAGTAAATCCCAACCATCCCCTTCGTAATAAAAAGCATTCACAATATATTTGCACCCATCAATAACAGAACCCCCACCAACACCTAAAACATAGTCAATACTCTGGTCTCTTCCATAAGCAATGGCTTTATCTAAAGTCTCTTTGGTTGGATTGGCTTCAATGCCACTAAATTCAAAAAAAGTGTGTTTATCCAAAGCTTGAACAACTTGTTCATACACGCCATTTTTTTTGATACTTCCTCCACCATAGACCAATAAAACCCGTTTATTTTGAGGAATAAGCGAACCTATTTTTTTGATTTTTCCTTGCCCAAACTCTATTAGGGTAGGATTGTGATAGCTAAATTGCATGATATTCCTTTTTATAAAAAATTCTTCTTCAATACGGTTTCAAATTTTGATAATTCCACTTCTAAATTCAAATCGCCTTTAAAAATATCATGCACACTGTAAGTTTCCAAAGGTTCTAAACCACAAAATTGAAACGTTTTATGCACAGCAACATGGGCTTCATCTATAGATAAACCATCAAACAGACTGTTTTTATTGTTAAATGCCGAAGCAGGACAATTGTATGTTAATGATAACATATATTTTTTACCCTTAAGCAATCCGCCACTTCCATAGAGTTTTGAAGCATCGTCTCGGCTTCTTCCATCATTTTTATAGTGTCGTCCTTGTGTAAAAGTTTCATCAATATATTTTTTGGCAATCCACGGAACTCCCATCCAATAAACAGGATATTGAAACAAAATAAAATCTGCCCATTCAAATTTTTCAATTTCTTCCTCTTTTTCATACCCTTTTTCCATGTGAGTATTCTTAACTTCAAAACCATTTTTTACAAAAAAATCATTCGCTTTATTGATATAGTGTTGAGTTAATTCCCCTTTGGCAACCACATCGTAATATTGATGTCCATTTAAAATTAAAACTTTTTTCATTGTGCTTCCTTTGTGTAATATTTTAAAATTATAGTTCTAATAAACTTAAATGTTTCTTACTTTACTTTAGGTAAGTAATAGGAATTTATGTTATAATATTGTATCCAAAAAAGGAAACAAATGTATTATATAAATGATAAAGCGTATAAATGTTCGGTTGCTATTACATTAGATATTTTTAATGACCGTTGGAAACTTGCCATTATTTGGCACTTATTAGACGGTGAAAAGCGATTTAAAGATTTGCATGAAACCATCAGTGAAATTACGCAAAAAACCTTAACCATTAAACTCAAAGAACTTGAAGAAAAAAATATTATCAACCGAGAAGTCTTTGCCCAAGTTCCACCCAAAGTGGTTTACTCCTTAAGCAGTGTGGGAAAAGAGTTAAAACCTGTTTTAATCGAAATGTACAAATGGGGCATATTATACACCTCTCGTCATGGAAAAATAACCGACCAAAACCCTTGTGAAACGGAAAGTTGTTTGGTAAAAGATTAAGAAGTCAGTATGAATATCCATGAATACCAAGCCAAACAAATTTTTCGCAAATATTATTTGCCCACCCCAAAAGGTTTTTTAGCGAACACCGTGCATGAAACTCTAAAATGCGCCAAAAAATTGGGTGGTAAAAAATGGGTTTTAAAAGCCCAAGTGCACACCGGAGGAAGAGGAAAAGCAGGCGGTATTAAAATCGCCCACTCTTTAGAAGAGGTCAAACTCTACGCCCAAGAACTTTTAGGTATGACCTTAATTACCAAACAAACGGGACCTGATGGCATTGTGGTGCAAAAAATTTATATCGAAGAAGGTATCAATATTACCTATGAAGCCTATTTGGCTATAACCTTAGATAGAAGTATTGAAATGCCAGTACTTATGGGTTCACGTGACGGTGGTGTTGAAATTGAAAAAGTTGCGATGGATAATCCCAACAGCATTAAAAAAATTCCCATCGACCCTTCTATTGGGTTTAAAGATTTTCACGGTCGTGAATTGGCGTTTGAATTGGGTATTTTTAGAGAAGATATAAACAATTTTATTGCCTTTGCACGGACGTTATATCGAATTTATATTGAAGACGATGCCGAGTTAATCGAAATTAATCCTTTGGTTAAAACCGATAAAAACCAATTTTTAGCTCTCGATGGCAAAATGGGCTTAGACGACAGCGCACTGTTTCGGCACAATGACATTGAAGCTATGCGAGATGTAAGCCAAGAAAATGAAGAAGAACAAGAAGCAAGTCGTTATGGTTTATCGTACATCAAACTCGATGGCAATGTAGGTTGCATGGTCAATGGTGCAGGACTTGCCATGGCAACAATGGATATTATCCACTACGAAGGAGGCAGCGCTGCAAACTTTTTAGATGTAGGGGGAAATGCGAGTGCCACAAGTGTTGCCAAAGGGTTTGAACTGATTTTAAAAGATGCCAATGTCAAAGTGATTTTTGTGAATATTTTTGCAGGCATTGTGCGGTGTGACAGAATTGCGTACGGTATTTTAGAAGCATGTAAAAATGTGGATGTCAAGGTTCCTATTGTTGTACGTTTGGATGGAACCAATGCTTTTATTGCAGCAAAAATCCTAAAAGAGGCTCATATTTCAAATATTATTGTCGCTACGTCGCTTGAAGATGGGGCTAAAAAAGCCGTTGAAGCTTCAAGAAAATAAGGAAAACCCATGTCTATTTTAGTCGATAAAAACACCAAAGTCATTGTCCAAGGGTTTACGGGAAAAGAAGCCACCTTTCATGCCCAAGAGTGCCTTAAGTATGGCACGCAAATTGTAGGAGGCGTTACTCCCTACAAAGGAGGTACGGTGCATTTAGGATTGCCGGTATTTAATACCGTAAAAGAAGCCATTGAAGCCACTGGGGCAACGGTGAGTTTACTTTTTGTTCCTCCTCAAAACGTAGCCGATGCGATTATGGAAGCTGCTTCTTGTGGCATTGAACTGTGTATTGCGATAACCGAAGGCGCTCCGGTTAAAGATATTCAAATTGCCAAAGCTTATGCCAATAAAAATAACATGAAACTCATTGGTCCTAATTGCCCGGGTATTGTCAGTGCCGATGAGTGTAAACTGGGAATCATGCCTGCTAATATTTTTAAAAAAGGGTGTGTAGGCGTTATTTCAAAATCGGGAACACTCACCTATGAAGCGACCAACCAAGTTGTGCTTGCAGGGCTTGGTATTTCCACCGCTGTTGGTATTGGAGGCGATCCTATTATTGGCTTAAGCTACAAAGAACTTTTACAGATGTTTGAAGAAGATGAAGCAACAAAAGCCATTGTTCTTATTGGTGAAATTGGCGGAACGCTTGAAATTGAAGCGGCGTATTATATTAAAGAGAATATTACCAAACCCGTAGTCGCTTTTATAGCCGGACAACACGCACCCAAAGGCAAACGTATGGGACATGCAGGTGCCATTATCAGTGGTGGAAAAGGAACCGCCATCGAAAAAATGGAGGCTTTAAAAGCATGTGGAGTAACCGTTGTTTTATCTCCTGCCCATATTGGTAAAACCGTCTTAGAGGTGCTTAAAATCTAAAATAGAAACCTATTTTAGATTTTAAAAATAAACATTTTAACAACACTCCAACTCAGCTCTGTCTAATATAGCTATTCCTTGTTCAAAATCATACTCTTCAAACAAATCTGAAATATAAAATACATTAGAACAGACATAATATAAAATATCTTTGTAGCCCTCTTTTTCATAACAATCGGCATAATTTTCAGGAATATGCTCATAAAAACGCTCCCAAAAACTGTTATAGGCATTTGGATATTGTGTAAACAACGCTTTCATAGCATCCAAAGCATCAACAGCATTTTTATAGCAATCAATGTTGGCAAAAGTGACATAACGATCTCTTAGTTCTTCCATATTTTCCCCTTTTTATTTTCCCCACCACACACTATACAAGTTGTGTTCCAAAAGGGTCAAATTTATTTGACAATTTATAAAGAGTTTTTAATAAGCCCTATTCCTTTGGTAATTGCTTCAAAATTGCTGTGTGAATAGTTAAACCGTATTTCACCATTAACTCTTTTTTCTATGTAAAATTCACTTCCTGGGACGTACACCACTTTATTTTGAATACATTTTTGAACCAAAGCAAAACTGTCTATCCCTTCTAAATTGCCATAAATAAACATTCCACCTTGTGGTTTTGTGAACTTAAACTCGGGCAAAATTTCTTCTAATGTTTGGGTAAAAAAATTCATTTTGGCTTGGTATTCCCGTCGTAAGGTTTCTAAATGCTTTGTATATTGGCTTTCATCGTTTAAGTATTCATCTAAAATGTATTGTGAAATCCCACAACTGTGTAAATCGATACTCTCTTTGATGATTAAAAGAGATTGAATCAACTCTTTACTTGCACGGATCCAACCTATTCGTAAACTGGGTGCTAATGTTTTTGAAAAACTGCCTAAATGAAAACTTTGATGGGGAATTAAAGCGCTGATGGTTGGATGTTTTTTGTCAAAATAGAGTTCTCGATATGGCGCATCTTCGATTAAAATTCCATCGTATTTTTGCACAATTTTAGCAACCTCTTCTCTTTTTTCATCGCTGTACGTTGAAGAAAAAGGATTCTGAAAATCGGGAATCAAATACGCCAGTTGTGTGCTTTTAAAACTCTCTTCAAAGGCGTTTAAATCAATACCATCTTCTTCTAATTTTACACCACTCATTTTTAAAGCATTGAGTCTAAAAATATTCATCGCCCCCAAATACGAAGGTTCTTCAATGGTGATGGCTTTACTTTGAAAATATTTTGCAATGATATACATGGCTTGTTGGCTTCCTGTAGTAATTAAAATATTATCTTCTGTACTTTCAAAACCTTCTTGGTTATATTGTTTGGCTATTTTTTGGCGCAAACTTTTTATCCCATTGCTAAGACTGTATTGCAATACTTTGGGATTGTTAAAAATGGTGTTACTGGCTTTTTGTAACTGCTGTAATGGGAAAAGTGCTTTATTGGGCAAACCACCCGCAAAAGAGATGGTTTCTTCATCGATGGATTCGAGTATTTCACGAATAAATGAACGTTTCATAATAACCTCTTTTTTATTGGCAATCTTACAAAAATTGCCCTCTTTATTCTTTACAA
>JBAYZM010000073.1:0-10420 GCA_041672515.1 Arcobacteraceae bacterium | reverse complement strand
TTGTTTATAAATTAGTGCAATTTGATAGATGTACAAACCATACGAAACCAGACTCAGAAAATAACCAAAATATTCAAAAAAGCCCAATTTAAAAAAAGCCGAAATCACTACAATAACAACCGACACACTCAACAGATAAATTGAGACGATAATGGCTTGGTCATTAAAGCCATGGGAAAGTCCAAACATTGGAACTAACACCAACGATATTCCCATTACCGTAATGGTAATGTATCCACAAACGAGCATATAGACATGGGCTTTTAACAAAGCTTGCATATCCATACTCGTTATTCCCGCATAATTTAACGCCATTATAAAACCAAAAATCAATCCAAAAAACAAAAAAAGATTGGCAAGTATCACACTTTTTACCACAAGGGTCAATTTTTGCACTTTTTTTAATGTCATAAACAAATTCAATAAATAGATGCCAAATGCCCCTAAAATCAAGACTCCACCGTAAGGTAAAAGCGCATGATTGATGAGAAATCCACTCACCAACAAAACAATACCAAAAGTTAAAAAAGGGAAAATAAGATAAAAAAGCTCGACTTTATAATGCCCTATTTCTAAAACTACTGGGATGAGTTGCGCCATGGCACCTAAAATGATAAAAATAACAAACCCCAGTAAAAAGAGGTGAACCCATACTTTTACCGAAAGATTTGCATAATTTATGGTTGTTGCATCCAATAGAAAAATTGCTCCCATACACAGTGTATAAAAAAGAAGTCCTGCTATAAAGTAAGGAACAATCAATTTAAAAGGAGGAGCAAACTCTTTGGATATATTAAACATGGTTTTTCTTAAACTTTTTAACCATCACAACTGGTTTGGGTTAAATCTGCATTTAAACTGGCATCGTTTTTAAAACTAAATGTAACCAATGATTTTCCGCCTTCAACTTCTTGAATCTCAAAATCAAATGCATCACCAATTTTAGCGAACAAACCACCGGGTGTTTTATGGTTTAACATCTGCAACTTTTTATTTTTAGCATCCAATAAACGCAATCCTGCCATGGCATTTACCATAGGCTCGGGTGGTCCTGTCATAGATGAATCAAAAAAGAAATACGTAATATTCTCTTTTTCATATTCAAAGAAATCAAGGGTTGAACCAGCAACATCAATTTTTTTCGCATTCTCAGGCAATACACTCATAGTAACTCCTATTATTTTTTGTAATCTTACAGCGTTGTTCTACCCAATTGCATTGATAGCAATCAATATGAACCTATTATAAAATAAAAAGATATTTTTGAGTATAATTGCCCACTATTTAATTTAAAGGCATAAACCGATGCAAAAAAAGCACAGTACTGTTCAAACCCTTTTAGATGCAATTCCTTACATTAAAAAATTTTACGGAAAGACGATTGTCATTAAATACGGGGGTTCTGCACAAACGAGCCCTGATTTAAAAGAGAAGTTTGCGCAAGATATTGCCTTACTTTGTCTGGTGGGTATCAAACCCGTGATTGTTCACGGTGGAGGTGCAAGAATTTCAGAATTGTTAAATAAACTTGAAATCCCTTCTGAATTTATTGATGGACATCGAGTAACGTGTGGTGAAAGTATGCGTGTGGTTGAGATGGTTTTAAGTGGAGAGATTAACAAAAATATTACTTCGTTATTAAATCATCACGGAGCTAAAGCCATTGGAATTTCAGGAAAAGACTCTTCAATTATAGAAGCCAAACCCAAAGACAATGGTAAATTCGGTTACACAGGTGTTGTTACAAAAGTCAATGCCAAAATGATTAACAATCTCATCAAAGAGGGTTTTGTGCCAGTTATTGCCCCTATTGCTGACAGTGCCGAGCCTAATCACCCTGGTTTTAATATCAATGCCGATGAAGCCGCATCTAAAATTGCAGGTGCTATTGGCGCTCAAAAAGTACTCTTCTTAACCGACATTGTGGGTGTTTTAGATAAAGATAAAAATCTTATCAACTCACTGGATAAAGATGCCGTAGACGCGTATAAAAAAGATGGCACAATCAGTGGGGGCATGATTCCCAAAGTCGATTCATGCTTAGATGCTATTTATGGTGGCGTTAACAAAGCTCATATTATTGATGGAAGAGTTGAACACTCCATTTTATTAGAACTCTTTACCAGCGATGGAATTGGAACCCAATTTATCCGAAAAGACAATCCTAACAATGTAATTGATATGGAAAAATTATTAAACGATGAAATGTAAGGATACCCAGAAATGAATTTTATAGAAACTCGAGGCAATGACACTAAAAACCCCGTTGAAGTCACTTTTTCACAAGCTATTTTAAACCCAAGTGCTTCATTTGGTGGTCTCTATGTCCCTAAGGAACTCCCCAATTTAGGATTGGATTTTGTACAAAAACATTTAACCTCTTCATACAAAGAACTGGCTTTTGATTTGCTCAAACGATTTGAAGTGGATATTGAAGATAAAGAGATTCAAACTGCCGTTGATTTATACGATGCTTTTGATAATCCCAACGATCCTTGCCCTGTGGTTAAACTTAAAAGCGATTTGTTTGTTCAAGAACAATACCATGGACCCACACGGGCGTTTAAAGATATGGCACTGCAACCTTTTGGTTCTATTCTTTCAAGCTTAGCCAAAAAATACCAAGAGAATTATCTCATCCTTGCTGCAACTTCTGGAGATACTGGACCTGCTGCTCTTAATACCTTTAAGAACAAAGAAGGCATTAAAGTAGCTTGTTTGTATCCAAGTGGAGGAACAAGCGATGTACAACGACTTCAAATGGTGTGTGAAGATGGAAAAAATTTAAAAGTTATTGGTATTAATGGCAATTTTGATGATGCTCAAGCCGCACTTAAAAATCTGTTAAGTTCAGCCACATTTAAAGAAGAGTTGCAACAACATGGTATTAAACTCAGTGCTGCAAATTCTGTAAATTTTGGACGAATTATTTTTCAAATTGTTTATCATATTCACTCTTATATTGAATTGTTAAAACAAAAAGAGATCAGTTTAGGTGAAAAAATCTATCTTATTGTTCCCAGTGGAAATTTTGGAAATGCTTTAGGAGGGTATTATGCCCAAAAAATGGGAATTCCTATTGAAAAAATTTTAATTGCTTCCAATGAAAACAATATCTTAACTCAATGGATTAACGACGGAGTTTATGATATTCGAGGCAAAGAGTTGATTTTAACCAAGTCCCCTGCTATGGATATTTTAAAATCCTCTAATATCGAACGAATCTTATTTGATATATTGGGTGCAAAACGAACCAAAGAGTTAATGGATGATTTAAACGACAAACACATTTTTACACTCACAAAAGAAGAAAAAGAACAAATCCAATCGGTCTTTAGTGCCGTTTATTCCAATGATGCCTACGGTTTGAGCAAAATAAAAGAGTTTATTGAAAATAATTATTTAATGGATCCTCACACCGCAACGTGTTTAAAAGCCTATGAAACATTAAAAACTAAACCTTTAAAAGCGGTCATGTACTCAACTGCAGAGTGGACAAAGTTCTCTCCGACGGTTTTAAATGCCATTGAACAAAACAATATTTCGTACAACGATAAAGAAGCATTAGAAATCATTTCAAAACAATGTGACACTAAAATAACTAAAAATGTACAAGACTTATTTGGTTCAAAAATTATACACAAAATTGTAATAGACAAAGAAAATATTGAAAAAGAGATTATAAATTTCATTCAAAACTAACCTTATAAATATCAAGAAGAAAGCCTCTTTTTGATATTTATTAACCACTCTAATAGTGTAGTTTTTACTCACTTTAATTATAATCATTTCTTATCTTGACTAAAGTCATAATTATTTAAGTAAAAATAAAATATAATGTGTAGATTTTATTTTAAAATAAGGAAGAGATAAATGTCTAACACAACAAATAGACGGGATTTTCTTGGTTACTCATTTGCTGCTGTTGCCGCAGTAGGTGGTGCTGCTTCTCTTGTTGGTATGAAACAAGCCTGGGATCCGCTTCCAAGCGTCTTAGCCGGTGGATTTACGACAATTGATTTAGCGCCTTTAAAAGCAGGTAGCCCGGAAACATTTACATGGAGAGGAAAGCCAATTTTTGTTCTTAAAAAAACGGCTGATATGGAAAATTCTGAGAGGGATTTAGTGATTGGTGAAGAAAGATTTACAGTAGCTATTGGGCTTTGTACTCACTTAGGGTGTATTCCAGCGTGGAAAAAAGATACGTGGAAATGCGCATGTCATGGTGGAGAGTTTAATGCCAGTGGAAAACAAACATTTGGTCCACCTCCAAGACCTCTAGACTTACCTCCTTTTGAAGTAAAAGGGACCACTATCGTTTTAGGTAACGAAAGTCCTGAATACAAAAAAATTGCTGAATTTTTAGCAACACAAGCGTAGGGGGAATAAATTATGGCAAAATTTGAAAAAGCGAACTCTGTAGGAGAGTGGTTAGATCAACGATTAAATACAACTGTTCTTAACAAAGTTCTTATGACAGAATATTGGATTCCAAAAAATATTAACTTTTTATGGGCAATGGGAGTACTACTAGCTACTACTTTTGGTATTTTAGTTATTTCTGGAATTTTCTTGATGATGTATTACAAACCCGATGTTAATTTAGCATTTGATTCTGTAAACTATACGATTATGCAAGAAGTTGCATTTGGTTGGCTCTTTAGACATATACACGGAGTGGCAGCTTCTGTTATATTTTTAATCATTTACATTCACATGTTTACAGGAATTTATTATGGTTCTTATAAACAAGGTCGAGAGATGATTTGGATTTCAGGTATGTTGTTATTTATGACATTCTCTGCAGCTGGATTCTCTGGATATATGTTGCCTTGGGGACAAATGTCTTACTGGGCTGCAATGGTTATTACTAACTTATTTGGTGGAGTACCTGTTATTGGTGATGCCTTAGTTGTATGGATCAGAGGAGACTTTAACGTTGCTGATGCAACTTTAACACGATTCTTTATGTTACACGTATTTTTATTACCTATTGTTATTATGGGTTTAATAGGATTACACTTCTATACATTACGAATTCCTCACGTAAATAACCAAGACGCAGATGAAGTTGATTTTGACGCAGAAGCTGAAAAATATTTATCTGGAAATAAAAAAGAAGCACAAGTTATTCCTTTCTGGCCTGTATTTATCTCTAAAGATTTAGCGGTACTTGGAATTTTCTTAATTTTCTATTTTTACTTAGTGTTCTTCCATTATAACTTTGCAATGGATCCAGTTAACTTTGATCCAGCTGATAATATGGTTACACCCGCACACATCTACCCAGAGTGGTATTTCTTGTGGTCGTATGAAGTATTAAGAGGTTTCTTCTTTGACGTTGGTCCTATTAAAGCATTTGATATTGGTTTAGCCGCATTTGGATTTGCTAATGCTATTTTCTTAGTATTGCCTTGGTTAGACAGAGATCCTAAAATCTTACCAGCACACAGAAGACCTAAATTCTTTATTTGGTTCTGGATTTTAATGGTTGACTTAATTGTATTAACCATTTGGGGTAAATTACCTCCAACAGGTACCAATGCATATATTGGATTTGTAGCTGCATTAGCATTTATTTTAATATTTATTGCATTACCATTTGTATCTAAATCAGATGCTAAAAAGAGAGGTGAATAATGAAAGAGTTAAAAATATTAGCAGTAGTAGTAGCATTAACGCTAGTGACTTACTGGGGGGTTGAACCTTTCGCACATTCACAAATGCATCCACATGTAGATGCGCCTGATTATACCTTCAAAGATGTTGATGGTTTAAATAATCTTCAAGGTAACGCTGAAAATGGAGCTACTTTAGTTCAATCTAATTGTACTGCTTGTCACTCAATTGAGTCACAAGGTTTTCCACAAATTATGGATAACGCAAGCAGCGCTGCAGCTTACGGTGTTGTTCCGCCCGATTTAGGGAGTGCAGGTAAATTGTACAATGCCGATTATTTAGCAGCGTTTATTAAAGACCCTGCAATCGCATCTAAAGTTTCACACAAATTTGCAGATGGACGAGTTCACCCAATGCCAGGTTATGCTTGGATGGAACCACAAGAAATTGTGGATATGGTTGCTTATTTAGTCTCAATTGCACCTGAAACAATAACCAATAAGGAAGCATTTACGGATGCTTGTCAACGATGTCATAGTATTAAATACGGTGACATGAAAAATGGAACAATGGCAGCATTTACTCCTGTTGAAAATATAAAATCATATATGGGGAAAATTCCACCTGATTTATCACAATATATCAGAAGTAGAAGCACTTCATATTTACATGAATTTGTTAATGACCCACAAAAACACCTAGAAGGTACTGCAATGCCTCGAGTTGGTTTAACGCAAGAAGCTGAAAATCAAATTGTAGGATACATGGAAGAAGTTGGGGATGTTAAGAAAAGTGAAAGAGAAGCATTAGGACCAAAATTCTTAATCTATTTAGTAATTTTTGCAATCTTTGCATGGTTATGGAAATCTAAACAATGGAGAGATATGCACTAAGCATATCTCTTAACCTTAGGAGGAGAATATATGAAAATAGTTAAACTATTAGCAGCTGGTCTTTTAAGCATAAGCTTAGCTCATGCTCAAGATGATGTTATGCAAAAATCTATGTCTATGATGGAAGAGGGAATGACTCAAATTCAACAAGGTTTTTTAAATAACAATGTTAAATTAATTGAAAATGGGGCAAAACTGGTTAATGACGGTAATGCACTTTTTTCAAAAAAAGAGCTTATCGCACAATACCTTCCAGCAGAAAAAAAACATTTAGCTAACCATGCTTCAAATGTATCTAAAAGAATTTCTTTGGATGTTAATGTATTAAATTTAAACTTAGAAGAAAAAGCTTATATTAAAGCTTCAAATGCTTATTCAGATATCTTAAATGCATGTTCAAGTTGTCATGCCATTGTTAGAAACTGGTAAACATTTCACTTGGAGTATGAAGATTTTCTTCATACTCTCTTTACTCCCTTACAAAAATCCACTTTTCACATAAAACTAACAATTAATTAACATAGTAGCATTAAAATAGCACTCTAATTTAAAAAAGGAGGCTTCATGGATATCATAGGACAATTCCCATTGTTTTATTTTCCAGAATACGGAAGTGCTTGGATGATGGGTGTGACTGGTACCATTCACATCTTAGCATCACATACTTCCGTTGGTGCTGCAATGCTTTTCGCATTTTTGGCTTACAAAGCGTATAAAGAGAATCGATCGGATTTATATCCGTATATGAAAAAATACGGTATGTTTTTACTGATTTTTTCGTACGTCATTGGTTCAATTACAGGTCCAGGTATTTGGTACACGGCAACCGCGGCAAGTCCCAGAGGAATCAGTGCACTCATACACAACTTTGTGTGGGTATGGGCAACGGAATGGGTCTTTTTTGTGTATGAAGTTATTGGGGTTTTTGTTTTGGTCTATTTTATTGATAAAATTGATAAAAAAACCCATTTGAAACTCACTTTCTCCTTTGCCCTTGCATCCGTTGGTACATTGGCACTTATTATAGGAATTATCAGTTTTATGATGTGGCCAGGAACCCAAAGCTATTATGTCACAGGAAGTGCCAGTGATGCCTTTTTTGGTACAAATACCTTTCCTCATATGTTCTTAAGAATTGGATTTATGATTATGCTTTCAGGGGTTATTGGTCTTCTTATATCAAGTGCCATGAAAAAGGACAATTTAGAACTTTCCCAAGAACTGACTAAAAAAATGGGTTATATCAGTATGCTGGGTGGTTTTTTAGTGATATTCTTTTTTATGTGGTACATGGGAACACTGCCTGATAATGCCCATGCGGTATTTAATATAACAAAAGCAGAAGTGATTCAAAATAGAATTCTTATTACTATTGTATTTTCACTCTATTTCTTAGTTACCATTTTAAAACCCCAATTTATCTCTACTCCCCTTGCTGGTGTAATGATTTTTGTCATCTTAATTGGTGGGATTTGGCCCGGTGAGAAACTCAGAGAATCGATGAGAAAACCCTATGTTGCTGGTCAATATATCTATTCAAATCAAATTATTAGTCGAGATGTTCCAGGAAAAAACATTAAAAGTGAACTTCCAATAATTGCCCAAAAAGGGTTATTGCAAGTCAATCCGTTTGTACCTGAGAACTTAAAAATCATTACCGAAGAGAATAAACTTGAAGCAGGAGAACTTTTAACAAAAATGTCATGTTCAAATTGCCACTCTTTAGAAAATACAGGAAAATACAGACCTTTAAAAGATCGCTTAATGGGTATGGATAAAGAGGGAATAAAAGCCATTTTATATGCCATTGGTAATGGTGGAATGCCTTATATGCCTACCCTTTTGTTGCCAGAACACGAATATGATGCAATGGCTGAATATATTGCATCGTTGAAATATTAGGAGAAATTATGGACGCATCAATATTATTAGCACTAAGAGACCCTGCGGGGGTGCCTTTTTATCCTGTTGTATTTCAAGCATTGTATGTTTTAACATGGGCATTACACGCTGCCTTTGTTTTACTGGCATTGGGAGCAATGGGCTTGTCTATTTTTGGAACTTTTAGCCAAAAAAGTAATTCTCATTGGAAACTATTAACCCCACATTTAATTCAAACGGGGAAAATAAGTATCTCAATACTGATTGTTTTAGGTGTAGCGCCATTGCTGTTTACTCAAGTAATTTATGACCCCAATTGGTATGTTGCCAATACGTTGTCTGGTATGTGGGTATTTATATTTATTTACACTTTAGTGGTGGCTTATATCATGTACTATTGGTATTATTATGCCAATAAAAAACATGAAGGTGGAGGTAAACTTATTGGTATTATCTCATTTGCTCTTTTGGTATTTTCAGGATTGTTAATGCACAACTTTGCCGTCACTTCAATTATGCCCAATGAGTGGATGAATATGTATGCACCCAATGGAGTTGTCGATAACAGTGGTTGGACATTTAATATGAATATTATTCGATTGGCATTTATGGTGAGTTTAGCCATTCCTGTTGTGGGAATATTTTTACAAAACTACAGTCGCTTTTTAAGTACCAAAGAAGATTTTAGTCCTGAATTTATACAATATACCGCCTCCCTTGGAACAAAAATGGGTGTCATTGGATTAATTATCAGTGCTCTTTGTTTTGTTGCTTGGATGCTCCAAATTGATTATCTGCTCAATCCTTTGTCATTGGCAATTATTGTGAGTGTTGTTGTCTTATTATTAATGGTTGTAAAAAACAGCAACAGTTATATTACAACCATCGTCTTAGTGGTCGTGGCTTTATTGATTTCAGCCATGCGAGAACTGATTCGATTTGATATCATGGCAAATTTGGGATACAGCATTTACGAATATCCCGTTAATCTGGAAATTCCTTCACTTGTCATGTTCTTGCTGACCTTCTTAGTTTTAGGAGGAGTTGGAGTGGCTTGGTTATTGACTATGGCTTGGAAAGTGGGTAAAAATCAAGGGTTTTTTGATGGTTCCAAAGATGTCGCCGTAACAAGACTGGGGAATTATACTCTGGCTATTATGGTGGTATGGATGGTGATTTATTTTGGTTGGGGAATGACAATTTTATTCGCAAATATTCTTTAACCTCATTGAAGTTATATGCCAAAGAGAATTTCTCTTTGGCATTTTTATTATTGGAGTCACACGATGTCTGGCATTAAAATACTCTTTCTTGAAGACGATATTCTCTATCAAGAAACCATCAAAGATTTATTGGAAGAAGAGAACTTTGATATTGATACGTGCTGCAATGGTGAAGAATTTTTAGATAAAGTTTTTAATAATATTTATGATTTATACATCCTTGATATCAATGTACCGCACATTGATGGATATGAAATCATGAAAATATTAAATAAATATCATGATGATACCATGCGTTTAATATTAACTTCCATTCCCAACAGTGCCATCAAATCTTTTAAAAGTGGTTGCGATGGTTTCTTAAATAAAACGGTCAATATGGATGAACTCATTCTTAGGATTGAATCTCTGATTAAAAGATCTTATAAAACCTATCATAGAACGATTCCTTTAGGTGAAAACTTTATATATCACATCTTTAGAAAAGAGTTAACCTTTCAAACTTCTGTAATAGATATAGAAACAAAAGCACTGCAAATTTTAGATTATTTGATTAAAAAAAGAGGTGAATATATCTCTAAAGAAGAGTTAGAGAAAAATGTATATCCCTGTAACAGTGAATCAAAATTGGATGTTATTCGCTATCATATCTGGAATCTTCGTAAAATTATTGGCTCTAATTTGATATCTTCACAAAAAAACAGAGGATACAAACTGAAACCAAAAGGTATTTAATGGTTTCAGCTTTTAGATAAAAACTTAGGAGGTTATTTATCCAATTTACGTGTTTGGCACTTCAGAATT
>JBAYZM010000072.1:0-10430 GCA_041672515.1 Arcobacteraceae bacterium | reverse complement strand
AGCCTTTGTGTGATACTTAGGTCTTCACTGCTTGGTTTTAAAATGCCACTGGGGTGGTTGTGGGCTACGATGATACTGGCACATCGTATTTCAACCGCATAGGCAAATACTTCTCTTGGGTGAACTAAGCTTTGATTGAGTGTGCCAATGCTTATGACTTTGGTGTCAAGCAGATGATTCGCACCGTCTAAATACAGAGCCAAAAAATATTCTTGTTGTTTATTGTAGTATAGTTTGAGCTCGTGGTAAACATCATTTGAACTGCTTATTTTAGTGCTTTTTTTCTGTTTTAAATAGCGTTTGGAAAGCTCAATGGCACTTAAGATTTGTGAAGCTTTGGCAGAGCCTAAGCCGTGTATTTGTAAGAGCTTCTCTAAATTTAGGGTTTCAAAGTGTGTATCTAAAAGAGAAATTATCTCTTTGGATAGTTTTATCACATCTTTGCCTTGAACACCTGTTCCTATTAAAACAGCCATGAGTTCATAATCTTTTAGGCAATCCAAACCATTTTTTTGCAGTTTTTCGCGAGGTTTATCTAAGTGGTGTAGTTCGTTGATGGTTTTCATAGCGTTCTCCTTTGCAAAAAAGTTTAACAAAAAAAGTGTAACGGTTTTAAAAATATGTCAATTTGTCATATTTTTGTTTTATTTTCTTAATTTAACTCTCTTTTTATTATGCTAAAATACAAAAAAAATTTAGAAGGAAAACAATGGCAGGATTTTTAGGATTTTTATCCATTCTTGCAGATGATGTCAGTTCACTTGCTGGAAAAACCATGGCAACGGCTACAAAATCATTGGCAACTTCACTTGATGATGTGGGAGTGCTTTTTGATGACATTGCCACCTACACTAAACTGGCAAGTATCAAATCGTCTGGTCTTGTTGTTGATGACTTGGCTGCCATTGCGAATTTTACCAATGAAACCACTTCGGATATTTTAAAAAATGAGTTAAATAAAGCCAAATCGGTTGAAGAATTCAAACAAAATATTGAAAAACTCGACGAAAAATCTCAAAAAATAATTTTAGAAGAACTTGAAACTATCCGACAAACAGCTATTTTAGAAGCCAAAAGAAAAGCAGCGCTTCGAGAACTTCCTATTGTTTATAAAATCGCCATGGGAAGTTTTAAAAACAAATTTATCATTATTCCCGTGGTTTTACTCATGAGCTTTTTAGCACCTTGGTTGATTGCTCCTATTTTGATTTTAGGAGGAATTTACTTAGCTTACGAAGGAGTTGAGAGTATTTTAGAAAAATTGGGGCAACACCATGAAATTGCCGATGAAAAAGAGACCATACAAGAGTTAAGCACTGAAAAACTCGAAGATGAAAAGGTCAAAGGGGCGATTAAAACCGATTTTATTTTGTCGTTTGAAATTATTGTTATCACACTCAGTTTAGTCTCCAATACCGAGTTTATGACAAAAGTTTCCGTTTTGGTTTTAGTGGGAATTTTAACCACTGTGTTTGTCTATGGAATTGTGGCACTGATTATTAAACTCGATGATATTGGCTTTTATTTACAAGAAAAAAAGAGTATGTTTTTAAAAACCATCGGCAATGGTTTTGTTCAAGCCATGCCGTATATTATTAAAACCATTGGAGTTGTTGGAACAGTTGCCATGCTGGCTGTTGGCGGTGGAATTATTGTACATGAAACACACATGTTACACGCCTTTGATGAAACCTTAAAAGTGATTCCATTGGGTGGTTTTATAAGTGAAATTCTCATAGGTGCGATTATTGGGTTTATTACGGTTAAAGTTGTACCCATAGTAGAACCCGTACTTAAAAAGTTTAAAAAATAAAAAAGAGTTATGACCTATGAAATCATAGGTCAACTTCTTATTTTTGTAACTCTTCAAACTCCAATTTAGCACTCTCAAGCAGCGCTTGTGCCTCTTTTAATTCACTCATACCGTTTTTGTAAATCTCAACGGAATTACTCAACGTGATTTGTGGGTCAATGAGTTTTTCCAATAATTTTTTGGCATTTTCTATTTTCTCTTCAAAGCTTAAAACGCTTTTTTCTTCACTGTTTTGTTCTTTTTTACTCATTGTTTTTCCTCTAATAGTTCTACAATATAATCTTTAAATTTATCCACTTCTACCAAAAAAGAGTCGTGTCCATGTTGGCTTTGTATCATTTTATAGGTCACCAAATCTTCTTTGCCTAACTCAATCATAATGTTGTAAATCTCTTCCATTTCATTGGGGAAAAACAACACATCATCGGAAAATGAAATCAAGTGCAATTTATTTTTAACTTTGGCTAAGGCATCGGGTAATTTATCGCTTCCACGTGCTGCATCAAAAATATTCATGGTTTTACAAATATACAAATAGGACAAGGGGTCAAATATTTTAGGGAAATTATAGGCGTTGTATTCCAAATAAGTTTCCACTTCAAATCGCCCAAACAATTCGTACAAACCATCGGTTGGAGCGTAGTTTCTTCCAAACTTTTCATTGAGTGAATTGGGACCTACATACGCAATTAAGCCTGCCATTCTTCCAATAGCCAATCCAGGAAGAGAAGTTGCGATTAAATCATCTTTGGTATATTTTCCATTTTTAAATGCAGGGTCATGTCGTATGGCTTCAATGCCTATTTTATTTAAGGCAATCGCCCACGGTCGTGTGTATGCAGTTGTTGCTAACGCAATCACACAATCAGCAAATGTGGGGTACTCAATGGAGTAACACAACGCTTGCATTCCACCCATGCTTCCCCCAATAATGGCTTTAACATGAGTAATACCCAAAGATTCAAACAATTTTTTTTGTGCTTTGACAATATCTGAAATCGTTAAAACAGGAAATTTAAACCCATACGGTTCACTGCTTCCTTTGGGAATGCTCATAGGAGAAGTTGAGCCAAAACACGACCCCAAATTGTTGGTACAAATCACAAAATATTTCGTAGTGTCTATGGTTTTTCCATCGCCAATAAAGTTGTCCCACCATCCGGGTTTGGCTTCATTGTTGTAGCGTCCTGCTGCGTGGTGTGAACCACTTAAGGCGTGGCAAATAACTATTACATTGGATTTGTCATCGTTTAATTGCCCATAAGTTTCATAAATAATTTCGTAGTTTTCTAAAATTCGCCCACTTTCTAAATGTAAAGGCGTATCAAATTGGGCTATTTTTGTTTCAATTTTCAAGGATATTCCATCGTATTTTAATTCTTTTGCATTTTAACAAAACTTATCTAAAATAGCTATTCAATACTTTGTTTGTCAAGATTCGTTGGCTGCTTTTTCTCTCAGTTTGTCTTTTTTGCTTTTTCGTTTGCCTTTAACAGGTTCAGCTCCTTTGGGTTTTGGCACACTCACTTGAGTCAATTCAAACCCTTCGATTTCCTCTTTTTCTAAAGTAATATTGCACCGTTTTTCAATGAGTTTAAAGTGTTCAAAATCTTCACTGCTTAAAAGTGTAATGGCTAAACCACTTTTTCCTGCACGTGCAGTTCTTCCGATTCGGTGAACATAATCCGCCGTGCTTCGTGGCAAATCATAATTCACCACACACGTAATGGTTTGAATGTCCAAACCTCGTGCAGCAATATCGGTGGCAAATAAGATGTGAATATCTTTGTTTTTAAACTCTTCAAGCGTCAAAATTCTCTCTTCTTGGGTTAAATCGCCATGAAAAGAGTCGGCGTTGAATCCATATTTTCGGAATTTTTGCGCAATGTTATCGCAAGAACGTTTATTTGCCATGAACACTAAAATATGTTCTAACTTTTCATGAGAAATAACATGCCGAAGCAATGCCGATTTATTGGCTTTATCGACCAAAAGAACTCGTTGGTGCAAGGTTTTGACGACAGTTTCATCGCTTTTTATACTTACATGAAGAGCATTTTGAGTTATTTTAGAAACAATATCCATGATTTTAGAGGGAAACGTCGCTGAAAAAAGCAAGTTTTGTCTTGTTTTTGGCAAAATTTCTAAAACCGTATTTAACTCATCTGTAAAATTTAAATCCAACATTTTATCGGCTTCATCGAGTACAAAATAGCGTAAATGGGCAAAATTGATTTGATTTTTTCGTACTATATCCAACAATCTTCCCGAAGTTGCCACCACAATGTCGCACCCTTTTTGCACTTCCAATAACTGATCACCAATGCTTTGTCCACCAATTATCGAGACAATTTTGAGTTTTCTCTCAAAATCTTGACTCAATGCAGAAAAAACTTCGGCAACTTGAAGTGTCAGTTCTCGAGTAGGTGTTAAAACCAACACTTTAATTTGCGGTTTTTTACTGTTTTGTTCTTCCAATAACGCATTTAATATAGGCAAAACAAATGCCGCTGTTTTTCCACTGCCAGTTTGTGCTTGCGCTAAAACATCTGCTTTTTGTAACACCAAAGGAATAACTTGCTGTTGAATGGGGGTTGGAGTTTCGTAGCTTATTTTTTTTAACGTATTTAAAAGCAAAGAAGAGAGAGAAAATGAGGCAAAAGACATTAAAAGTTCCTAGTAAAATTTAGTTTTATTATACAACAGAACCTTTATATTGGTTATTAAGCCAGAAAAGTTTTATTTTGTGATATTTTTGTAATAATTTAAGCTTATTATCAATTTAATGTCTTTATAATGTAACTATTTTAAAAAAGGAGCTATTATGAAAATAATTATCGGATTAGTGTGTTGTATGTTTACGTTGTTGGCGGTTGATTTAAATAAGGCAACGGTTCAAGAGTTGACCCAATTAAACGGTATTGGTGAGAAAAAAGCGCAAGCTATTGTTGAGTATCGAACACAAAAGAAGTGTTTTAAAACCATGGATGAAGTACTCAATGTCAAAGGGATTGGAGAAGCCTTTTTGAAAAAAAATGAAAAAGAACTCTCTCTATCACCTTGCAAATAAGCTATTAAACCAATGAAGAAAACTTCATTGGTTTAAACTATGGTGTCCACTTCTAGCGTATAATACGCTTCTATCTCGCTAAATTCAAATGGCACGTACTCTTTCGAGGTAATTTCATAGTTGTATTTTGTGATTTCATCGGCTAAATTCACTTTTTTATAATCAAGTAATTTAAGTTGTTCAAAAGCAGTGGCAACATCTTCAACCCGTTTGGTGGTAAAAAAATCGTTAGGATTAAATGCCTTTTTTGTTTTTTCTTTCATTGTAATCCTTATTTTTTGTAGTTTCTTACCTGCAGGTATACAACAACCATTCCGTTCAAGACAAATCATAAAAAACAATGTTACAATACGCCAAAATTTTTACAGGAAAATCCATGGCAGTTTTTGGAAATGTAGCAACACTGAAACAACAATTACCACAAGCGTGTTTTCAAACGGTTTTTTCTTATTTAGAAACCATCAACGATGATTTCTTGCGCATACAACCCAATGAATCTTTGAAAGAGTATTTAACCGATGGAATTTTTGTTTTAAAACAAGCCTACTTGACCAAAGCAAGAGAAAATGCCTTTTTTGAATCGCATAAAAAATATGTCGATGTTCAATTTATGGTTAAAGGGCAAGAGTTTATGGATGTTTGTCCTATTGAAGATTTGACGCTACTTGAGCCATATCATGAGGAAAATGATTTTATCAAATATAAAGTAACCCACGAAAACTTTTCATCGTTATGTATCAAAGAGGGGCATTTGGCAATATTTTATCCGCAAGATGCCCACCAACCTTGTATCCAAAAAAAGAGTTCTGAATTGGTTTTTAAAGCCGTTGTAAAAATACCCATAGAACTCTTATAAAGTATAATACGTTATACTTCCAAAAAAGGAGCACCTATGAATACCATTCAACAGTTAGAAACGTTGTTAAAAACAGATGTTCTTGTAGAAGTATCGGAAGATATTAAAGAACTCGAACAACAAATTCAAAAAAAAGCAACCAAAGAATTCAAAGAAGAACTCAAATATATGCAAGAAGTCAAAAAATATTTTGACGAAGTTTTAGAAGACATACGGCTAGGCAACTTAACATCCAAAGATGCCCAAGATATTTTAGACAGCCTCGAAGAGATGAAAGCAGAAAACGAAGATGATATTTAAAGGAACCCTATGAATTTTGATATAACGAAAATTGCTAATGTAATTTTATATATGTTGCACAAAAAAGTTAAAAACTTGAACGACAAAAAGCTTCTGATTATGCTTTTTTTAATCGATTACAACCATTTTAAACACTGCGGCAAAAAGATATTTGGCGATGAGTACATCAAACTCAATCGAAACCCCGAGGGTAAAATGTTGAGCGAATTGTTTGATATTATTGCCAATGAAGAAGAACTGGACGAAGAAGATGAACGGCTTTTTTTAATCCAAGAACTCTTAGACTATTTGGACATTGAAGTACGTGCAAATGAGAAGTTTATTGAGCTAAGTTTTCTAAAAATGGAAGAAGATTATGATGAAACTCTTTTCAGTAAAGAGGAGTTAGTCACCATCCAAAAAGTTATCAACGAGCACCAAAACAGCACTCCAAGAACTATTGCTAACGAAACGTTTAAGATTGAAGATGTCCGAAAAACAGCCCAAGGAGAAGTGATTGTTTAAGCCTTTATAGTAGGCTTAACATCACCGTTATTTTTTAGCTTTCTTTTTAGATGCTTTTGCCATTTTGGCTTTACTTTTTGCTTTAGCTTTCTTTTTATCTAAATTAGCCCCTTTTCGGGCATTGACCACCTGCTCTTTTACTGTGGTATCTTTTGAAAATGCTTTAAGCGTTGCATTTCTGTTCTCATTGCTTCTTGCTGCAAGCATATCCATTTTTTCACTTTTAACACTGTTCTTGTTTTGACTTTTTGCCATTCATCGCCCTATTTTTATAATGGGCGTATTATAGTGAAAAGTTAGTAATAAAGAGGTGAAGTGGGAAATGGTGAAAAGTATTAGGAATGAAAGAAAATTAGTAGTCAAATATCTCCATAAGCATTTGAGAGATTTCTTTTGCTTTTTCTTTATTGACTTCACCAATTTTTTTAACAATTCTTGTTTTATCAACTGCTCTGATTTGGTCTAACAATACCAAGCCATTTTTATTTTCAAAGTGAATTACAGGTCTGAAAATAAAATCAAATCCTTGGCTTGTCATGGGGGCAATAATCACCGTTTTTAAAACATTCATTTCATTGGGAGATATAACAATACAAGGTCTTGTTTTTTGAATTTCTGAACCTACTGTTGGATTAAGTTTGACTAAAACAATATCAAACCGCTTGATTTCATCTACCATTGATACTCTTCTAAATCACTGTCATTTAAAAATTCATCAATGACGCTAGTCTCTTTTATATCTTTATTTTTTAAAATAACATTTTGTGTATGCTCTTTCCAAGTCTCTCTTTTTGAAGATAAAATAGGTTTTATCAACAACCCATTTTCGACAACTTCCAACTCAATAGGAACATTTTCTAAATGAGCTTGAGCAATCAGTGCCTTTGGTATTCTAATACCTTGAGAGTTACCTATTTTTGTTAGCATTGTCATTGTATACTCCAAATGAATTGATTTATTTTGTAATTATATTGTAATAACATTTTGGTGTCAAGGAGGAGGAAAGTTATGTTGTCTTATTCTCCATAATGCGACCACATTCTGGAAATTCTCACGACTTTATCCTCTTCTCTTACTTCATAAATTACTCTGTGTTGTATATTTATTCTTCGTGAATAAGAACCATTTAAATTGCCAACCAATTTTTCATAAGGTGGTGGATTTTGAAAGGGGTTTTTTCTGATGATTTTAATAAGCTCTTTGGCTTTGTTATCTAAATTGGCACTTGATAGTTTTTTAGCATCTTTTAATGCCAATTTACTATAAAGAATTTTATACTCTACCATTCAATATTTTCACTAAACTCTTCATCTGGTGCATTCATTGACTCTTGAATTGAAGATGCCATATTAGGTATGGCGTTTAAATATAATGTTTCTTCTATTGCATTCCAATCTTCTTGGGAGAGCATAACAACATTGTTTCTCTTTCCAGTAATAAGTACTGGTTCATGAGATTGTGCTGTTTCATCCATAACATTATAAATATCTGCTCTAACTTGGCTTACCGACATAACTTTTGTCATAGATAACCTTTAAATTAATTTTCTAAATTGTACTAGATATCGTACGCTTTGTCAAGGATGAGATAAAGTTTGAGTATTATACTTAAGCACGCATTCCCAACTGGAAGTTAAAAGTCTATGGAAAATATTGATATATTTCTCTTCTGTGTTTTACAGTTTCAATGATGACTGTGTCATCTTCTTTTTTAATACCCACTCTGTAATCACCAAATCTTATTTTAAAATAATTTTTATAGCCAGTCATTTTTTCAATTTTACCGATTTGACTTAAATTATCATAAGTTGGGAAAATATCAAAAACAAACTCTTCAATGGTTTGGGCATATTCGTCTGGCAGTTTTGAAAGTTCTTTTAAAAACTTTTTTCTGTATTCAATTTTCATTGATATTATGAGAGTTTATTTTCTTTGAGTGATTTGTAGTATTCTCTTGCATCTTTTACCGATAATGTTTCAGTATCATTGTTTTCTTCCATAAGTTTATAGAGTCCAAAATTTTCAAGAGTTTCTGTAATTTGTTCATAAGTTTCTATATCTAATTGAACAGCAATTTTATGATTTTGTTCATCTACAATGTAGTTCGGATTTATACACATAATACCCTCCAATAATTCATTTATGGACTATTATAACAAAACTTAAGTGAGTTTCACTTAAGTTTGATATTTTTGTATGATTCTTAATGAGTATGTTTGAAAGAGAAAGTTTCCATTTGGGGTCTGCACCCTATCTTTTGCAGGGAATACATACTGGATTATGCATTCCCAACTGGAAGTTGGGAACGAGGACTTTACTTTGACATATCATGAATAAATGACCTAGCCAATCCTTCATCTACATCATATCCTAGTTGATTAGAAACTTCATTAATCATTCGTTGAGTTTCTCCTTCTTCACTATCATCATAATAGTCATCATCCATATCACTAAAATCTGAATCTGACCAATAAATTATTTCACTTTTTTGTAGTTCTTCATCTGTATAACAAGTCCAATATTTTGTATTAATACTACCTTTTTTAATAATTTTTTCAATTAATTCTTCCGCAATATTACTGTAATTAATTTTTTGATTAAGTTTATATATATTATTTTCTTCATTTTTAACTTTACAAAGAATAATATAGGCATCAACATATTCAGTCAGATCATTGTTTGGATGAGTGTATCTTAATTCTACATCATCAACTATTTTAATATTTTCAGATAACTCATTTTGATTTATATTTTTTAAAATATAATCTCGACCTTTTGTTGTCCATCTGATTTGTGAATATTCTTCACCTTGTTTATTTTTACCCTTGAAAATTATTGCTAATTTACTTTTTATAGTATTTTCTGATAAATAACCATTTGGTAATAGTAATTTCATATTTCTTAATAAGTAATTCAGTTGGTTAGCGGTATCTATTTGATTGCATTCTTTTGCTAAGTCTGTTGTAGAAAATGTAGATTTAAATAAGTCTTTTTTATTAGAGTTACTAGAATTATTTATCATTGTGTCTATAGCTTCTTCTCCAGTTACTCCTGTTATTTCAGTGATTAATTCGTAATCTGTCATTTATACTCCATAATTGAATGTTCTAGTAGATTAACTATTTATTGAATATACATTATATATAAAACAGCCTGAAAAACAATAAATAACATACATTAAAATATCGTATATTAAAATAACTATAAACAATTTAATAAAGTCTTCTTACACATTTTAGTATAAAAAATATTGCTATCATTTTGTTAAATTTATTCGGAGAGATAGTATTATTGGTAAAACATTATTGATATGATAAAAGATAAAATTAGATTTAAACACTATACTATAAAATAGAATAGAGAAAAAGAGGCTTATTCTTTTCCATTAATATGCTTTTAGAGTATTAGATTTTGAAGTCAATCAAGGCGAAGAATGGATTTAAAGCGGAGCGTACATGCAAGTACGTGAGCATTTAAATTCACTCTTCAACGTAGAGTGAATTTAAAAGATGATGCTATAAAAGCATATTATACGTGGTAATTTGGTGCCTCATTTGTTATGGTCACATCATGCACATGACTCTCTCTCAACCCTGCACTGGTAATCTCTACAAACTCTGCTGTTGCTTGGAATGTTGGAATGTCTTTGCTTCCTAAGTATCCCATTGAACTTCTAAGTCCTCCAACAAATTGGTGGATAATATCGGCAATTTCTCCTCGGTAGGCTACTCGTCCTTCAATTCCTTCGGGTACAAGTTTATCAGCGGCGGTTCCTTCTTGGAAATATCGGTCGGTACTTCCTTTGGTCATGGCGCCAATGCTTCCCATTCCTCGGTATGTTTTAAACTTTCTACCTTGGAAAAGGACAACTTCACCGGGGCTTTCATC
>JBAYZM010000071.1:0-10433 GCA_041672515.1 Arcobacteraceae bacterium | reverse complement strand
CCACGATTTTTGTGGCAAATCCTTCTGAAAGCGTTACGATAACACCGGTTGTTATAAGAGCGGAATTATATAAAACCGTATCAATCCCGTTGCGACCTTCAAAACTGTTGGCACTGTTATTTCCTCGAAAAGTATCGTTCCCACTGCTACCAATCACATTGTTGATGTGTTTGACGGTATCTGCTTTTTGAACAACAATTCCCTCTCTTATTTCTACGTTATCATCTGTTTCAACAGATAAATCCGCAAAAATATTATAGGTATTATCAGTGATTGCACTGTAATCAAGCGTATCACTTCCACTTTGAGTTGCAGTGGTTCCATCAAAAGTTCCACCGTAAATGATATTTGAACCTCCAAATTTTTCTGAAGGATTAATTCCAGAGGCATTATAATAGGTTTTAAAGAGGTCGTTTCCACTCTCTCCTATCATAACATCACTGCCAACTCCTGCAAATAATGTATCGGCACCACTTCCACCATTGAGATAGTTATCTCCAGCAATTCCATAAATTGTATCATCACCACCGTGTCCCCAAATTGAGTTATTGGCACTATTTCCTTTTATGGTATCGCCCTCAAGGTCACTTCCTCTGACTTGTTCAATTCCATACAACATATTAAAACCTTGGTCTTGGCTGTAAGCAAATCCGTTGTAATTGTATGAACCAATCACATTGCTGTCATAAAAAGATTCATTGGCACTGTCAATATTGCTTTTCCCATTAAGATCAATAACCAAACCTTTAATCGCCAATCGATAATCGACCATATCTAAAGCACCATCGTCGGTAGTTTCATTGCCACCATACACAAAATTGGTCATATTGTCCGCAGCTTCAAAAACAAACGTATCATTCCCCGCTTCACCATAAACGGTATCTTGTCCTATTCCACTTTGAATAATATCATTTCCCGCTCCACCATAAATGGTATCATCACCTAAACCACCTCGGATGTCATCTGCACCTGCTGCTCCATAAATGGTATCATTGGCAATTCCTCCAATTAAGGTATCCGCATCACTTGAAGCTGAATTTCTCTCTTGAGTTCCTCCATAAATAATGTTATTCCCAGCAATTCCCGTAATAACATCGTTTCCATCAAGCCCTACAAAAACATTTTTACCTTCATTTCCTGTAATCGTATCATTGTAATTGCTTCCTACAATATTTTCAATACCTGTAATTTTATGGTCTGTTGAACTACCAACAGTAACATTAATCGTAGTACCATCTTGTAAATTCACCACAATCTTTTGTGATAAATCGCTGTAATCAATCGTATCTAAACCATCACTGCCATCAATAAAATCATTCGTGGTTTTACTATCAAGCATATAAATCGTGTCATCACCACTTCCTGCATTGATACTGTCTGTTCCACTTCCTACATAAATGGTATCACTTCCTGCACCTGCTTGAATATTGTAAGTTAAAGAAGCATTGGCTCCGCTGGTAATGGTATCATTTTGACTCGTGGCAACGACATTTTCAATACCATAAAAAGTATCTTCTTTATCCGTACCATCAAACCCATTGTTATCAACATCGACCGTAGCATTTCCTGTTTCTAAATTAATGAGTAATTTATTGTTAAATCGTGAGTAATCAATGGTATCGTTATGGATATCTGTGTGTATTACACCATCCCAAGAACCACCGTACACGACATCATCGGCACTACCCGTTAAAATAAAGGTATCCGCACCACTTCCACCTTCTAGCGTGTTACTTTGAGCACTTCCCGTAATGGTATCTGCCCCACTTCCCCCAATGGCATTTTGAATATTTCTAATGGTATCGCTGTAACCACTTCCCACAACATTGGCTGTTTGAAGTTCTAAATCAATAACCACTTTTTTAGAATCATCCGTGACATACTCATAACTGACCGTATTGCCACTGCTTCCATCTCCTCCATCTAAATAGTTATTTCCACTTCTTCCCATTAAAAAGTCGCTTCCACTTCCACCTATTAAGGTATTATTGGTTGCATTTTTCCCTATTAACGTATCATTTCCAGCCGTTCCAATAATATTTTCTATACTTTTTAAACTGTCTGAAGCAATAGAGCCATCACTAAAAATAGCCGCAGCAAAACCACTTCCATCTACATCATTTAAGTCAATTTCTAAATGATTGGTTGCGTCTGTTAAGGCACTGTAATCAACGGTATCACTGTCTGAAGCCGTTTCAATTCCTGTCACACCAAAACCATCAATCACATTTCCACCCGTATAAGCCGATGTTCCTGCTTGTATTGTATCACTTCCAGCACCTGCATAAATGGTATTAACCTCATCGTCTCTTAAAATAACAATATCGGCATTGGCACTTCCAATAATGTTTTCAATGCCAAATAAACTGTCTAGTCCTGTAGCAGCACTTTGAGCATAACCCGTTGCTCCTGCAAATACACCCGCAACACTGTCTCCTGATACTTTGTTTAAATTAATCGTAACACTTGCTAATGCAGTTTGGAAACTCACCCAATCTTGTTCAGCGCCTATTACATCAGCTGTTCCACCATAAATTGTATCATCTCCACTTCCACTAAAGATTGTATCTACACCACTTCCACCATAAATAATATTTTCACCGGCATTGGCATAAATAGTATCATTATCCGCTCCACCATCGATAAAATCATTCCCGGTTCCTGCATAAATCGTATCCGTACCAGATTCACCGTATAATGAGTTTAATCCTGCAATTCCTCTTAAAATATCAGATCCATCTCCACCTTTTAAAATATTGCTGTTTCCATCACCCGTAATGTCATCATTGCCTGCACCACCGTAAACATTTTGAATATTTTTAATGCTATCAACGATTAATGAACCACCCGTACCAATACTGACATCTCTAAAGTTTGCTCCATCGAGTGTTACTACAATTTTTTGACTGGCATTGGCATTGCTGTAATCCATGGTGTTGTTTCCACTGTTTCCATCAAATTGGTTACTAATAGCAAAATTGGTTTTAAAGGTATCATTGCCTTCGCCCCCTTTAATATTTTGGATATTAATAAGGGTATCAATGTCACTGCTTCCAGTAACAACTGTTTGAGCCAAACTTGACCCTAAATCAACAGTCACTCCCGCAGTGTAATATTCATAACTGACTAAATTTCCTAAAGCACTGTTCCCATTTATGGTATTCGCAATATCACCGGATGCCATTTTAAAAATATCACTGTTCGTCCCACCAATCGCATTTTGAATCCCTACTAAGGTATCTTGATCGCTGGCACTTACGTATCCCAATCCAATTTTAAAATCCAACTCAACGCTACTGGTGCTGTATGCATAACTGACAGTATTATTACCACTTCCACCATCAAGGTAATCATTGCCATCTCGTCCCATAAGGGTATCATTACCAGCTCCACCTCTTAGTGTATTTGCTCCAGTATCTCCATAAATGCTATCATTGCCATCAGTTCCTATGATATTTTGGATATTGGTATAACTGTCTGTTGCCGACAAATTTCCATCAATATAAATTTGTCCGTTTGTTGTTAAATCAACTCTTACAAAATCTTCTTCTATATTATCTACAATTAAACTGCTATAATCGACCGTATTTCCAGCTATGCCTTTACCATAACCATTAAAGTGATTGTCTCTTGTAAAATGCGATTTAAAAGTATCATCAAAATTCGTACCGATAATATTTTCAATACTCACTAAAGTATCTTCACCCATACCACCGCCAACATTTTGAGCCGTTTCGATTCCTAAATCCACATTCACAGCAGCTATAGCTTCTGAATAATTGACCGTATCCGTGCCAGTGCCCCCATCAATAAGGTCATTGCCCGTTCCACTGTAAATCATATCATTATCAGCTCCACCATACAATTCATTGTTTCCAGCTGTTCCTCTTAGGGTATCGTTACCCGCTCCACCAATCAAAATATTATCAGTACCATCCCCAATGATACTATCAGCACCGGCACCACCCGTGACATTTTCGATGTTTTTAATCGTGTCATTTGAAGCATTTGTTATGCTAACGGTTGCTAGGGTACTTCCATTGAGTGTTACGCTGATATTTTGTGTTGCATCTAAATTTGAATAATCAACCGTATCATTTCCACTGTTTCCATCAAAGCTGTTAGCAACAGCGGTATTCGTTTTAAAAATATCATTGTTGGTTCCACCAATGGCATTTTGAACGCCATATAGTGTCGCACGGCTTGTTGTACTAATTGTTCCAGTGTCATTGAGTCCACTTAAATTTTGAGACATATCCACAATCACACTTTGTGCTTCATCTTCATAACTAATGGTATTGACTTCACCACTTGCCAAAGCATTGGCACTTAACGTTCCGTCACCTGCAACCGTAACCGTACCACCATAGATTGTATTAACACCACCTCGACTCATAAAGGTATCGTTTCCCTCTGCTCCAATTAAGATATTGTCGCTGTTGCTTCCTTTTAAGGTATCTGCGCCACTGCTTCCTATGACATTTTCAAATCCATGCAGTTCATCAAAATTGGTGACATCGACACTTCCTGTGCCTGCTTCTAAATCAACAATAACTCGTTTACCACTTTCAAGATAATCGTAACTGACATAGTCGCCATTACCTATTCCACCATCAAGATAGTTTTGTCCGCCACCACCGCTGATGGTATCATCTCCTTGTCCACCTTTTAACGTATTATTTTGAGAGCTTGACCCAATAATTGTATCATTGCCTGCTCCTCCTGTAATATTACTAATACCACTGATAGTATCTGTGCCAAACGTTGAACTGCCATCGAGTTTTTTAGTGACACTATTAGAGGAATGTAAATTGACTTCAATGGTTCTTGTATTATCATAAGCACTGTAATCCAATGTATTATCACTGCCATATCCCACATAAGTGTTACTTCCATCATTCCCACTGCTTACACTAAAATCACCCGCTGTCGTAGAGACAATTCCTGCTTTAAAAGTGGTTTCACCATCACTGCTTCCTATTAAGTGGTCATCTCCACCGCCTCCTATGAGGGTATCATTTGTGCCTTGATGAGCATTCAATGTATTATTACCACTGCTACCTGCAAGGGTATCTGCTTGAATAGTTCCTCTGATATTTTCAATATGAGTTAAATAATCTTCATTAACTCCAATGGTTGCTGTTGAAAAATCATTCACGTCCACGGCAGATAAATTAACTGTTACTTTAGAATCTCTTAAAGTGTAACTCGCCCAGTCTCCACTGCCAATAGTACTGTTATGGGTACCACCATCAAGAACATTGCCTGTTCCTCCAAAACTAATAAGGGTGTCGTCACCTGCTCCACCCATTAACGTATTTTTTGAGGCACTTCCTGTGAGTGTGTCATTGCCTGCTCCACCGGTTAAGTTCTCTATATTATAAATCGTATCTTCTTTTTCTAAAACATCTGACTCATTATATATTTTTATGGTTTGACCATTGCCTATGGTTCCTACAACTTTATAATCGGGATCATCAATCAACTCATAAGAAACTGTATCTCCATTAACCTCATCATCGCTTCCTCCATAAAACAGATTGTTTCCATCATTATAAGAGGCTTTAAAGACATCATCACCACCAAAACCTTTGAAAGTATTATTGCCATTTCCACTGATAAACTCATCGGCATATTCACTTCCCCAAATCTCTTCAATATTAGCCAAGGTATCAATACCACCAAAACCATTGATAGAGACTTGTTGGCTTACTTCTCTCATATCAACCACAATGCCATTTAATGCTTCTCGATAATCGACCACATCAATA
Source organism: Arcobacteraceae bacterium (assembly GCA_041672515.1). Taxonomy (GTDB): domain Bacteria; phylum Campylobacterota; class Campylobacteria; order Campylobacterales; family Arcobacteraceae; genus Marinarcus. The sequence continues at coordinate 4,662 of JBAYZM010000071.1, read as the reverse complement.
TCAGCCCCACTCGTACCACCATCAAGATAGTTACTTCCCCCTCGACCAACAAGCGTATCTGCACCGGCACCACCTAGTAAAGTATTATTTGTTGCTGTTCCTTTAATCGTATCGTTACCCTGCGTACCTGTAATATTTCGTATATTAATAATCGTATCGGTAGCTTTGAGTTCATTGGCTTGATAGATTGCCCCACTGTTATTATTTAAATCGACACGTACAAAATTTTGCACTTGATTACCACTGATATCCATATTGCTGTAATCTAAAGTATCGCCATTTATATCTGAACCACCGCCATCAAAACGGTTTGATACTGTAAAATGTGTTCTAAATGTATCATCTTGTGCTGTTCCTATAACATTTTCAACATCAATAAATCGATGTTGGGTTGTGCCATAGACTGTTTGATACGTTGTTGAGTTGCCCATATCCACAACGACACCACTGCTTGTAACTTCACTGTAGTTTATGGTATCGGTTCCGGTTCCACCGTTAATTAAATCTTGTCCAATTCCACCGTAGAACATATCATCATCTGCTCCACCGTAAAGTTCATTGATTCCTGCAATGCCTCTTATGGTATCGTTTCCTGCACCACCTGTGATACTATTATTGTCATTATTACCAATAAGCGTATCGGCATTGTTTGAGCCAATAATATTTTGAATATTAATAAGTGTATCAAGACCATCTTGGGTATCTTGTTGAGCTGTAATTCGTAAATCAACCTCAACCCCATTGAGTGCTCCACTAAAACTTACCGTATTGTTCGTACCGCCTCCACCATCAATGGTATTATTTGCACTGTTTCCTTGAAGGGTATCGTCTCCACTGCTTCCTATGATATTGGTAATATTGTAAAGTAAATTTCCATTATACGTATCTGCCCCATATGTGGTTGTTGCTGTTCCATATCCAGCACCCCCTCGTAAATTTGCAATTACATGATCAGCGTCAAAAAATGAGACCGTATTAACACCTGTTCCACCATCAATTAAGTTATTGCCACTTCCCCCTGCAATGGTATCGTTACCTGTTCCTCCATATATAGAGTCATTGCCATGCGCTGTGTAAATAAAGTTATTTCCACCCGTGGAGTGAACAATATTTTTATCATCTGAACCAATAAGGACATCATCATACTCAGAGCCTATAATGTTTTGAAAATTGGTAATCGTGTCATTACCAATAGTGTAAGTCGTGGTGGTAGCTCCTACGGTAATTGTTCTTGAACCCGTAGCATTTTGAGTAGCGTACGTTCCATTTATACCTATTCCAACCCCACTGATACTGTATTCGCTTCCTATGTTAGCTTTTACTCCGGTTTGTGCATTTTCAAAACTAATGGTATTGTTACCACCATTTCCATCAAGAATGTTATCGCTTGAGTTCCCTTCAATAGTGTCATTTTGTGCCGTTCCAGTAATATTTTGAATGTTTTTCAAATAGTGGTGATTTTCATCCGCGACACCTACTTTTACCACACCAAAACTGTTATCGGTCAGTAAAAGATTAATATTGGTACTAAAATCAGAGTAATCCACTAAATTTGTATCGCTTCCTCCATCAATTTGAGTCCCTTTTCCATAATCCAGAAGTTCAGAAACATCCGTGCCATCAGGCGCTTTAAAAATAAAGGTGTCATTGCCACTGTCACCATAAATTCTGTCGCCTATAGTACTTCCATCCCCTTGTAACGCACCTGTGCTCATATAAAAAGTGTCATTGCCTGCTCCACCTTTTACAATACTGCTGGCATCGTCTTTACCTGTGAGCGTATCGTTTCCTGCTCCACCGGTAATATTTTTAATCTCAGTAATATAATCTGATTTCACTAAAGCATTATCACTGCTTTGGTGTACATCAATCGAAGCGCTGTTTAAATTCCCTACAACATAATAATCACTCGTAGTAATTCCCCCTATTAAGGTTCCGTTGTGGTCATACGCGGTATAGCTTATTGTTCCGCTGTCATTGCTGACAACATTTTTAGTGCCCCCATAAAAATAGTTATCACCATTATTATAAGAACTGACAAAAAGGTCATCGCCACCTTGTCCATATATCGTGTCATTACCGCTTCCTGCAATAAACAAATCGCCAAAACTGCTTCCCCAAATCTCTTCAATATTTTCAAGTGTATCTTTTCCACCAAAACCGTTTTCAAATATTTCATAATCTGCATCTGCTGTATGAGTTAAATCTACTTTAATTCCACTGATTAATGCAACACTGCTGTAATCAGCAACATCAATAAAGGATTTTGCAGTGGGTGTCATATTGGAAGCCGTAACCGCAAAATCGGTTTCAATATAAAGTTTATTTGAATCATTGACAATGGTGCTATTTGCGATATTGGCCTCGTTAAATTGATTCTCTAAAGATTTTAATACCTCTGCTTTTGTTGCTTCTGTTGCAGAAAATGTTTGTCCATCAATGGTAATAGAATAAGTCGTACTGCTGTCAAAACTTCCCATGGTGACTTCTTGTCCATTAATACCACCATTTAAAATATTATTACCCGCTCCTCCAGTTAAGGTATCTGCTCCAAATCCACCGTTTAATATATTGCTAAAGTTGTTTCCTTTAATAATATCATTTCCCGCACCACCTGTAATATTTTGAATATTTTTAATGGTTAATAAATCGTCATTATTGGTAGTGTATTGTTGTTCGTTCGTATTGCTTAAATCAAGTGTAATATTTTGTGCAGTGTAAGCAAAACTTACAAAATTTCCATTGTTGTAAGTGCCCCCATCAATGTAATCTTTCCCACCGTATCCAAGTAGTGTGTCATCTCCTCCTCCACCAATAAGAGTATTCGCACCAGTGTTTCCTCTTAAGGTGTCATTACCATCTCCACCTACGAGTCCATTGATGTCTTTAAAGGTGTGTGTTCCAACACCCGTAATATCTTTTGGAGCATCATTAATATCCAAATCCAAATCTATTGGATTATTAAATTCATCTTTGATATAACTGTAATCAACGGTGTCAATGCTATTGGCATGACCCGTATAGAAGTCATCGCCTTTACTGGCATAAAACCAGTCATTGCCCTCACCCCCTATAAAAGTGTTCCCCTCACCATCTTTTCCTCTAAATACATCGGCATTAACACTACCAATAATGGTATCAATGTTTTCTATTTTATCTTTTGTGCCTTTTCCATCACTGCTTACTTGATAGTCATTTGCTGTTAAATCAACTACGATTCCACTGTCTGCAACGGTTAAATTTTCGTAACTTAAAACATCTTGTGAACCCAAAGACCCTTTAATAATATCGAACCCAGCACTTCCTATAAAATAATCATTGCCACCGTTGCCTTCTAAAACATTGTTATTGGTATCGCCTGTTATGGTGTCGTTATGTATTGTACCGATGACATTTTCAATGCCTTGCAATTTGTGTGAAGCAACCCCGTCTAATGTACTTGTCACTTCTTCATTGCCATTGAGAGTAATCACCAATCCTTTCGTTGGAGTAACTAAGTCTGTTACCCCACTAAAATCAACCGTATCACTTCCAAGACCTCCAATTAAACTGTCTTGACCATGATCTTTTGAGGTAATGATAAACAAATCATTATCGGATCCACCATCGTGAATATTTGTCCCAACACTGCTGTAAAAAGTGTCAGCACCCAAACCACCTCTAAAAACATATCCCGTAGCAGTACTGTCCCCTGTAAATTTATCATTATGATTTGAACCATGAACTTCATCAATATCAATCAGTTTATCTTTTCCAGTACTGCCACTAGTAGTTACATGAAAACCATCCACATCACCGCTCATATTGACTTCAATAGAAGTAGCAGAGGGAGCATAATAGGCTATATCAACCCCACTGCCTCCCCCTTTTAAAGTATTATTTCCTCCTGCACCATACAAAGAGTTTCGTCCGCCACTTCCTCCGTCTAAAACATTATCACTGCTGTTTCCATATAATGTATTATCACTGTTATTTCCAATGATTTCTTGAATTTGAGAGACCCAATCCTCTTCATTGTAATTAACTCCACCATTGGTATCAATGCTTGCTTTTGAGATATCAAGATTAACAAATACTCCAACGCCATCACGTTGGGCAAAACTTAACGTATTTTGACCTATCCCTCCAAAAAGGCTATCGTTACCAGCACTACTAAAAATAGTATCGTTGCCACTGTCACCAGTGATGGTATCAACACCACTTCCCCCTGTAATTTGGTCATTGCCTGCTCCACCCAAAAGGGTATTGGTACCAGAAAATCCAAAAATAGTATCATCGCCTGCAGCACCATCTAATACATTATTTCGGCTGTCTCCTGTAATGGTGTCATTATTAGCAGTTCCTACTAAATGCGTTACATTTTGGAACTTCATGGTATGAATAGTCGTATCACCTGCATCATTTTTCAACGCAATGGTCATTTGAGTATTGCCATTTAACGTTACATCAATTCCACCTGTTGCACTGTTATTATCCCCATCAAGGATTTGACTGTAGCTTAAACTATTCACGCCACTGCTTGTACCATCAAAGCTGTCTTCCAAAGCACCGCCTCCTAATGTATCATTAGAAGAGACAAAAAAGGTATCATTGCCACTGCTTCCAATAACCGTATCGCTTCCAACTCCGCTGTAAACGATATTGTTATAAATTGAAAAATCT
>JBAYZM010000070.1:0-10622 GCA_041672515.1 Arcobacteraceae bacterium | reverse complement strand
TTATCAAATCCACTTTTTTGACATACTTGCGTAACATTGTAGTCTGTTGTTTCAAGCAATAATTTTGCTTTTTCAAGTTTCTTTGTATTTTGCCATTTTTTAGGAGTTGTGCCAAAAGTCTCTTTAAATTTATTTCTAAAAGCCAAATCGGTAATATTGAACTCTTTTGCAAAAAGTAAGATATTTTTATCCATATCAAACTCTTTTTCTATTTTTGTTTTAAAAAAATTATTTGAAAGAACAGAAGATAAAAAAGCGTCAAAACTCTCTTTGGAATTGGATTCTAATATATTCAAAAGGGCTTCTTCTAATTTTAATTTTATTATGGATTCTTGATTGGAAGTAATGTTTTTTAGATAAGACAAAATTGAAGATTGAAGAGTTTCAAAAGTTAATGTTTTTTTGATTTTAAAAACATTACTTTCAAATAAACTTTTTTCATCAAAATACAAATTATATTTTTTTATAAAATCCAAAAGAATGGTGTCATCATACATCAATAAAATTGCTTCATAACAATCATCCACCATTTCACTCATCACATAATTTCCACTTTTTAAAAAAAGTATATCTTCTGCATTAGCAACAATTTTTTCATCTTTAAAATGGAGTATTTTAGAGCCTTTTATTACAAAAATTAAAATATTTGTGGAGATAAAAACTTCATTTTTATATTGTTCTTCATATTGAACATATCGACATATTGATAAATTTCCTAACTTATTTAATCTATAATTGTCTTCTAAAAAATCGGGTAAAATAACTTTCATATAAAATTTTCCTAGTGTAATAATTGAGTAATGTCTTTTATCTCATCGTTGGTTAGTTCAAACTCACCTATTTGTAAATCTGCCCTCATGTGTTGCGTGGAAGTTGTGCCATTGAGTGGAACAATATTGATGTGATTTAAAAAACGATAAAAAATCTCAGACACGCCTCTTTGATATTTGTTTGCCAGATTTTCTAAAACTTTACTGGCTAGGATATTGGGATTGGCAGTCAATGACCAAAAACTTTCATAGGTCATATTATTTTCCATACAAAAAGCTCTGATGGTTTTGTCGTAGCCACTTTGGGCGTAAAATCTGTTTTGAACAATAGTAGGCTTTATGCGTGCATGGTTGTATAAATAGACCAATACGTCCAAATCATAACAGTTGCTAATGCCCAGTTGCCCTACTTCTTTTTTGTCATAAAAGCTTTCCATGGTTTGCCAAACTTTAAGCAGTTTTGTTCCAGGAAAAATGGGCGAGTGTAAAATATAGGCATCTATAAAAGAGGTTTTTAGATTTTTTTGAGAAGTTTCAAACGATTTTTCCACTTGAATTTCTATTTCATCTGTTGCCAAATAAGGCATATTGGTTTGGTCTTGTCCATCAATGGGTGTGAATTTGGTTTGAAGGAAGATTTCCTCTCTTTTTATGCCCATTTCATACGCTTTAAGAAGTCCAAGTCCCACCAAATCTTCCCTATAATGTTTTGGCTGACACGCCGTATCCACACCTCTAAAACCTTGTTTTAAAGCTTCAAAAACCAAATTGGTTGTATTCTCTTTTTTCCAAGCAGTTCCATAAATCATATTGGGTGTTTTCATTGTTTTTCTCTTATCTTTTTATCATAAAACTATTCAGAGTTTATCATATTATTTTTATCTTGCTTATAAAGTTAAGAGAGTTTTAGTTGAAGAAATACCTTTACATAGTGGGATAAAATGTATAAGGTAAACTGAAAACCGTTTTTATGAAAAAGGAATGGATAAAATAGACAATTGGCTTAAAACTATTTAATGTTTACAATAAAAAAGAATATAACTTTCAATGACACTCTTTTGTCAATTTTAAAGTATATTGATTAAATGGCAAGAGAAATAATAATAATAATGCTAAAAAGTATCAAAAAAAAACTTAGGTCATGAGTTCCACATACATAAGGGAGTGAAATTTAGGAGAGTTGAATTCCTTTTTTCTGCGTGAAACCCATGCCTAAGCTTTTTTATAAAGAGAGTCTAAACTCTCTTTTCTTTTCTTCCTAATTTTTAAATCCCCGAAATATCCCCCATTTCAACCTCTACACTGTGTCCTGTTCCACCATCAAACAAGATATAAAAATCCTCATTTGGTTTCGTAAAACTCACACTTGAAAGTTCATCGAGTTTTTTCTCTTCTAAGACTTTGCCATCATTATTTAATAGTTTTATTTTTACTCCACTTGCCCTTGAACCATCTGAATATCCTCCCTCGCAAAAGATTTTTCCATCATCATATTCACACATAAAAAAAGGTGAATGAGCTAAGGCAAGGTTTGGCAACACAAACAAACCTAAAAACATAAATCTTTTTATCATCTTTATCATTTTATATTCTCCATTTTATTTTTTTCTAGCCATTCCAAAGTTTTTGGAAAAACCTCTTTTATATTCCAAGATTTTTGATATATTTCTCCATTATTACTTACAACTGTAAGATATAGTTCACTTTTATCATTTAGATTATTGAGTTGAATTGTACTTGTTCTATCCCAATAAGGAGCATCAAAAACTATTCCTAAGTTAGATAAATTTCTTGGTTTATTTACTCTTAAATAGGCATATTTGATTTTCAAATCGCAACTCTCACAAAATCTCAAATGATAAGTTTGCATGGGCATACCTTGAGAAGTTACAAAGCCTTTTCCCGTTCTATGTTCAGATAACACAAATTCAAATTCTCCTATCTTATCTTTTATTGCATTTTCACTTTCAAGTGGATGTTTTGGAAGTGTATATAAATTATAAGCAACAAATAAAGGCAATAAAATCAAAGTTACTAAAACTCCAATCTTCCATACTTTAAAATCTTCTAAATTCTCTTTTTCTTCTTTATAAGCTTTATTTTCAAAATTTTCTTCTTTTTTATAAGCAATAAAGCCTATAAAAACTATCACTAATAAAGAAGCTAAAATCAACACTCCAAAATACAAAAACATTCCATAAGAAAAATACCAAAGATAAATACAAACAAAAAAAGTAATTACTAAAAAAATCCAACCAAAGCTTTTAAATAAAACTTTTTCTTTAGCTAAAATTTCACGATTAAGTAAAACTAAACTCTCTTTTTTACTTCCCATTGCAAAAAACAAAAATCCTATTATTGCTAAGATTATTACTAATCCATACCAAAACAAAGAGATATTAGGCATCATAAAACACCTCCTTTTTGTATCCAAAAACTCAAAGCAAAAAATTTCCCTGTCATAAAAATAATCCAAAACCAAGCCCTAACAATATTTTTTGTATAAAAAACCCAAAGTATTAAGGCAATTCCTATTAAAAACTCTATTTTAAAAGCTTCAACTATTTCTTGAATTTCGGGATTTATTTCTAAACTTACCAACACAAAAGCGGTAATTACAGAAGATAAAAAATACATTCCAAAAGTAGCTGCTAAGACTCTTAAAAACAGATTTATTTTTTCATTTGTTTTCATGCTATTACCTCTTTTTTTTCTTCATTTATTGCCCACTTCTTTTGAAGTCTATATGCAAAAAGTGTAAAAGCCAAAGCAAAAACAAGCATAGTTATATCAACAAATGCTAATACAAAATCCCCTTGAACCAAAGTAATACCTAAGTGTTTATCTGTAGTTAAAAAGTTTAGTATAGGAATCATTCCAAAAGCAAAACTGCACATATAAAAACTCTCAACCCAAGCTTTTTTAACTGGTCTCACAAAAGCATAAAGAATAAGCCAAAGCCAAACTAAAAATAAAATATGAACTTCCCAGTTATCTCTTTCAAACATAAGAGTTGGCAAAAGTCTATTTGCCCAAAAAAATCCAGCAATTCCAACTAAAAGTCCTATAAACACACCGATATTTAGTTTTTCCACAAGTCTAAAACCAAAAGAGATATTTTTTTCTTTTCTTTTTAATACCCAAAGATTTAATCCAGTTGCTACCATAATACAAGACATTACTCCACAAATAAACAGCAACCATCTCAAAGGATATGAAGCAAACCAAGCTTCATGAAGTGAAACTAAACTTCTAAAAAGTTTTGTTCCTGTAGTATAACTATCTATGATTTCAAGTTTTTCACCCGTAATTCCATCAAATCTCATAGTTGTATCAGCTGATTGACTTCGTGTGAGTTCACTTCCAAAAGGTGGTTTTAAATCTATATATAAACCTTGAGTTATATTCTTGCCAACTTCGATATAAGCTATATTTCCAACTCCAAACTTTTTTCCAGCCTCACTTAACATCTCTTTTATATTTGCCGTTGGTCGTTCCATAATAACTAAAGAACTATTATCTTCTAAAGCTTTTTTTGCTTCTTTTCGCTCTTCCTTTTTCTCTTTTATCATCTCGTAAGGAATCGTTACATAATAAGGACTATAATAAACGAGTCCAGTATAAAGTATCATAATTACAAAAGGAAGTGTTAAAACCCCTGAGATATTATGAATATCAATCCAAGAACGCCTATGTCGATTTGCTCTAAAGGTGAAAAAGTCTTTAAATATTCTTTTATGAATTATCACTCCACTTACAATAACAACCAAAGCCAAAAAAGCCAAAATTCCAGTAAGGATAATTCCTAAATATTTATCTATATAATAAAACTGATGATGTAAGTTTATAAAAAGTTCTCCACCTTGCGTTTGTCTTACTTGCGTTGGTTTTATTTCTTCTAAAGTATATGGGTCAAAATACCAATATTTACCCCAATCCAAAGAACTTCTTACCATTATTTCCGTTTTACTAGCTCCATTTGGAGTTTGATTTTTTATATGTGGAAGTTTTATCATCCAAGTTTTAGCTTCTGGCGATTCTTTATTTAAAAAATCAAACATGGAATCAAGCTGTTCATATTGAGGTTTTTGTACTAGGTTTACTTCAAGTGGTCTTTCAGGTTCTAACCATCTGGTAATATCGTACATAAAAAAAGATAAAGTTCCCGTAACGAGTATAAAGAATATCGCCCAACCTACTATCAAAGAAACCCAAGTATGAGTAAAACTCATACTTTGATTAAAACTATTATTCATAGAATTTTATTTCCTAAAACTTCATAGTTACATTAAAAGCAACACTTCGTGGGTCACTTAAAGTTGTAGTATTTGCCCAATATTTTTCATCTGTAATATTTGAAGCATAGATTCTAAATGTTGTATCGTAACCCTCTAGTTTTGTTTCATATCTAGCACCAAAATCTACTGTTTTATAAGCATCAAGTTTTTCAGTATTTGCACTATCTACCCATTGAGTTCCCGTATAATAAACTCCACCATTTAAGTATATTTGTGGTTCAACTGGAAGTCTATACTCCGCATACATTTTTGCTTGGTATTTTGCTACATTTGTCGATTCTGTACCTTCCAGTGCTTTATTTGTAGTTTTTTCTACTTTTGGACTTAGGTAAGTAACTCCACCCATAAGTGTTAAACTATCTGTTGGTTTTCCAGTAACTAGAACTTCAACTCCTTGGTTTATCTGTTCACCATCTTGTGTTGTCTTTTGTGTTTTACCATTTCCATTATCAGCAAAATATTCAGTCATATTATTTGCTTTTTCTATTCTAAATAGAGCTGTACTTAAAAGTAAATCTGGATTTATACTCCATTTTGCTCCAATTTCATATTGTTTACTTGTAAGTGGGTCAAAAACTTGTCCATCTTTTGTATCTGCTGGATTATCTATTACCGAACCATTTTCAAGTGATTCTATATATGTTACATAAGTTGTTAAATCTTCTATTGGTTTATAAATAAGCGATATTGTAGGTGTTAAGGCATCTTTATCATAGCTTCCTGTCTTTGCCTTTGTATTAACATTCCAACTATCTTGTTGAACATTGGCTAAATTTGCTCCAACTAAAGCACTCCATTTTTCATTAAAAGTGATATTATCCCCTAAAACAATATTTGACTTAAATTGTTCTCTAGCCAAACCTTTTTCTACTGTACCTTTTGGAATTGTATAGTTCCAGTTATTATAGTCATTAAAATTAGTACTTCCAAGAGAATCACCCCAAGTGCTATGGTCACTTCGACTATAAAACTTTTCAGTTCCAAAAGAACCACCAAATGTTAAAGCATGATGAATAGAACCTGTATTAAAATCTCCATCTAAATAGGCATAAGCTCCATCATTTTTAGTTTGTTGTTTATAAAACCAATACAAACCTCTCTGAAAATTATTTGTGTTTGTATTCACCAAATTATAAAAATATGGTCTTACTCTAGTAGCATCTTTATAAATATATGCTGTTCTAAGTTTTAAATTTTCACTAAAGTTATAGTTTGCTTTTAGTTCAACTTTATCAGAATCTACATCTACATTTGCCCAATCAGGTGCATAGCTTTTTGAAGTATCAAAACTAGAAGCATCAGGTCTTCTCCCCGTAATATTCCACATAGGTTTAGTCCCAGTTGTAGATTCTCTATGTGAGTAATATAAACCTAAATCAAGATTATCAGTTGGTTTATAAGCAAATGATACTCCTGCGAGTTTTTCTTCATCTTCATATCCTTCTATTGATGTTTCTCCACCTTGGTAATTACCAAAAACTCTAACACTCAATTTATCTGTGATATTTTGAGAAGTATCAACTGAAGTATAGTAGTTTTGCCCACCATTATTTCCTACTGATACTTTGGTAAATGGTGTTGCTTTGGGGTATTTTAAAGCATAGTTTATAGTTCCACCTACATTTCCACCACCATATAAAAATCCACTAAGACCACTTATGACCTCTATTCTATCAACTTCATTTGTACTTGTACCAAAAAAAGAAAAAGGAAGTGGTATTCCATCTATTAAAGCTTGACTAACACCAAATCCTCTAACAGATGATGAAATCTCCCCATTTTGTGAGGCATTCTCCTTATTTGTCATAACTGGATTAGCTTTTGCAACTTGATTCATATTTGAAGTGATTGTATTTTCCAAAAAATCAGAAGACATAATACTCATAGAATAAGGTGTGTCTTGAAGACTCAAATCTCCCCAAACTCCTAAAGTCTTAGTTTCACTCACCAAATATCCACTCTCTGCCGTTCCATCAGAACCGCTTGGCATAATCGAGATTCCCTCCAAAACAGTATCTTGTATGGGCTGTTTTTCCTCTTTTATTAAGATTGTTCCATCTTCAACAGTAGCTTTTAGATTGGTATTTTTTAAGATTTCATTTAGAGCATTTTGAACACCGTCAACATCTTTAATATTGGGTGCTTTTTTGCCTTCGAGTAACTTTCCATCTACCATATATGGCATATTTGATTTTTTTGAAATCAACTCTATGGCATTTAACAACGACAGATTTTGAACAGTAAATTGCTCTGCATTTAACTGTGTACTTAAAAGTAAAGCTAAAGTTGGAGCAATCAGCGATGATTTGAATTTAGTCATTTTCTCTTCCTTAATATTTTAAGAACAATTATCAAAATCATTCTTTTCGACAATAAGACGTTTAACTAAAAAAAATCAGACACTAATTTTTAGAAAATTTCAAAATTTCTTGTTTGTTTTCAACTTTTATGGCATAGATTTTAGGCAAAGCTGCCAGAAACTTATCAAAATCGTTGATTGAAAATTTACCGGTAATCGCCGTATTTTGTACATCTTCACTTTGATATTCTGCTTGTATATCCATGTATCTTGAAAATTCGTCTAAAGTGTCTTTTAAAGAAGTTTTATTAAATGTTAAAAATCCTTTTTCCCAACTGGCTATGGTTTCAAGTTCTGTTTCTCCAAGGTTTACAATGTCGGTTTCATTTGAAATAATTTGTTCCCCCTGTTTTAAAAGGACTGTTTTTTTATCTAAAAAGACTTTTACAACACCCTCTTTGACTTTTACACTTAATTTTTCTTTGATATTTGAAACTTCAAATGCTGTTCCTACGACTTCTATTTTTGCATTTTTTGTTTTTATGATAAATGGTTTTTCTTTATCTTTTGCCACATAAAAAACAGCTCTTCCCTCTAAAAAATTGACCTCTCTGCTGTTTTTATAAAAATAGATATTCATATTTGAATGTACATCCATGACTATTTTTGAATTATCAGGAAGAATAAGGTTGTTTTGAACTTGGTTTATTGAAATAAAACTTTTAGAATAAATAGGTGTTGTGAATTCATAATAGTGATATGAACCAAAGCCAATACAGAGTAAAAACATAGCCGCCATTGCAATTTTTCTACTGTATTGTATCAATCTTGTTTTTTTTGCACCTTGATTTGCTCCTTGAACCAACTGCTCTTTTAACGTGTCTGAAAATTTTAAAAAGGATTCTCTTATTTGTTTATTGGAAGTGTACGCTTCTTGATGAAAACTACTTTTTTCTAGCCAATCTTTTAGCTCTTTTTCTTCAAAGACATTTAATCCTTCTTTTTCTTTGATAAGCCAAGATATTGCTTGTTCTTCTATATTTTTCATCAATTATATCCTTCCATACTGTTTAGCTTCTCTTTTATTTTTTCACTTGCACGGATAATATGCTTTTCAACAGCGGCTACACTTATTCCCATTTTTGTTGCAATTTCCTTTCTTGAATATCCCTTAAATACATGTAATATAAAGGCTTGTTGATTTTTTTCGGGCAAACTGTGTAAAATATTTATCAAAAGTTCTTGTTGATTTTCTTCACAAACTTGCTCTTCTGTTTGTTGTTCTTGTGGGATACTGTGGTGTTCTTCTTCGTATATTACTTGAGCTGCATTTTTTTCTTTTCGTGCTTGATCAATGACAATATTTCTTGCTAATTTATATAAATAAGCTCTTTTATTCTCAATGGGTGTGATTTTGTCAACTTCCAATGTCCTACTGTAAGCTTCTTGAATGATATCTTTAGCTTTTTCTTTATCGCCTACCATTCGCTGGACGTAATATATTAATTCATGATAACACTCTAACATCAAACTAACAGTCCTCTTTTTTTATTTTGAGAAATGTTATCATAATTAATATTGAAATTTTATAAGTTAAACTAAATTTTTTTGCTTGCAAAACCTAAAATATATCAATCTTCCATAGCAATTCTTAAAAATCCTGTAAATGCTGCATTATCAAAACTCAAAGATTTATCTACATTTTTTTTCATTTCATTTAGCACTTTTTTATAAGAATCATAAAATTCAAAACTGGGAGTTGGTTTGTAAACTAAATCTTTTATTTCAAAATATTTGATTACATTTTTTGTGGTTGTGGGTTTTATAAAATACTCTTTTTGTCTGTCGTTATAATACAAAAGTACAGAAATTATCGTCCATTTTGCAAGATTGTATTGACTTAAAAACTCAACTAACCCCTCAAAACCATCTCTTTTATTTCCGTGTAAAAGTTCAAATAATTCAATACTTAACATATTTTTTTTGTAAAAAGTTATGCCAGCTAACATATCACGAAATTTCAGTTTATCAAATAATGAGACTAAAACAGATTTTTGAATGATTTTGAAAAAAGCATCCACAATCAAGTTTGGATTTGAGAAATTCTCTTTTTTTAGATTTTCTTTTGTAAACTCTTCGAGTTTTAATGGGTTAAACTTTTTCATAGTTGGGAAAAACTTGGCATCTTGAAATCCAGTTGGATATTGAAGTAAAAATTCAGTTTCAACATCTTTTAGTTTTTCTAAATTCATCTTAACTCTTTTTAAATGACATGATATATGAAGATAAAATATCAACAACATCTATATAATCTTGAATATTTCCAGTAGCTTTTGCCGATAAAATTGCACCTTCCAAAGTTGAAGCTATATAAAGTGCTAGTTTTGTTGTATCACACTTTATCATCTCATTTTTTTGTATTGAAATATCTAAAATATCTTTTATATTTTTTCTAAATGATTGATAAATCTCTTCCATTAAAACTTTGAAATCTTCATCAATATTTGACATCTCTTGCACAATATTTGCAATGGGACAACCTTTGTTAAAATCCCTTTGGCTTGTATCTTTTAATCCATCAATAAAAGCTTCTAAATAGCCTGATTCTAAAGCTAATATCAAAGAATATCTTTGCACAAATCGTTCATAGATTTTCTCTTTTATACAAACCAATGCCATATCTTTTTTATTTTCAAAAAAGTGGTACATTGAGCCTTTGTGTACCTTTGCATTTTTTAATATTGTCGTTAATGACGCACCTTGATAACCCTTTGAATAAATCTCATCAAAGGCTGAATCTATTAAATTTTTTCTTGTATTATTTTCCATATTGAATTATAACATTTTTAGACTTGACAAATCGGTCAAGTTTTATTAAAATTATACTTGACTTGTGAGTCAACAAATCAAAAAGGATAAACAATGCCACTAATTAAAACTTACGAACCAAACGAAGCAACAGGTGAATTATTGGAAATTTATAATGAAATTATCAAACTAAGAGGTGAAGTTGGAAACAATGCCAAACTATTTAGCTGTAGTCCTGAACTTTTAAAACAACAATTAGATTTTATAAAATATTACTCAACTCACCCTACTTTATCTGTGCCATTACTTGCAAGTATTAGAATTTGTGTATCAAGTAAAGAACAATGCAATTATTGTATAGACTTCAACACAGCAATGTTAATAAACCATGCAAAATGGGGTTTAGAAGAAGTACAATCTATGAAAAAAGATTTAGATAGCTCAAAA
>JBAYZM010000069.1:0-10626 GCA_041672515.1 Arcobacteraceae bacterium | reverse complement strand
GGGATATGACTCTTTATGATTGGTTACGAAACTTTGATCGAGATGCCGATATTTCAGAAATCCGAAATTGTCTGGGGCGAATGTTGTTTAACGGACAAGAGCAAGAAAAACAAGTCAATGCCTGCAGTGGGGGAGAAAAACACAGAATGATGTTATCAAAAATCATGCTGGAACAACCTAACTTTATGATTTTAGATGAACCAACCAACCACTTAGACCTTGAAGCCATTATTGCTTTAGGAGAAGGGTTATTGGCATATGCAGGTTCTTGTATTTGTGTTTCTCACGACAGAGAATTACTCGACGCGTTTGCAAACAGAATTATTGAAATTCAAAAAGATGGAACTATCATAGACTTCAAAGGAAGTTATGAAGAGTTTTTAGAGTCAAAAGCTGTATAAAACAGCTTTTGAAATATTTATGCGATGTGAGTAAGGCTTCTTGCTTGAATTCTCGCCTCTTTTCTTCTTATAGCGTCGTTATATCTTCGTTTGTCATCTTCAGTTTCAAGATCTAATTTTGGAACGGGAGTTGGTTTTCCATCCACATCAACAGCAATCATTGTAAAGTAACATACGTTGGTGTGTTTTCGTGTTTTTTCTTTAATATCTTCTGAGATAACTTTAATCCCAATTTCCATTGAAGTTCGTCCGGTGTAGTTTACAGAAGCGTAAAATGTTACCAATGAACCAATTTTAATAGGGTGTTTAAAAAGTACCATGTCTACAGACAGTGTTACTGCATAGTTTCCAGTGTATCGTGCTGCACACGCGTATGCCACATGGTCCAGCATTTTTAAAATTTCTCCCCCGTGAACGTTGGTTCCTGAAAAGTTAGCTTTATCAGGAGTCATAAGAAGCGTCATCGTCAAATCTTTTGATCTTTGAGGCGTAAGCATTGTTTTTCCCTTTGTCTTAAAATTACTTTAATAATATTATTGACAACTGGATAAAATGAAGCTTAATATTGCATAAAAAATGATTTATTGTTACAGAGTGTTACTTATTATAGTATAGGACATCACTAAAAATTAGAACAGACATAAATAGTACAGTAAGGCACAATCTTTTTTAAAAGATTGTGCCTTACTGTACTACCCTTTTGGCGTTTATGTGTGTTCTAATTTTTAGTGGTGCCCTAAATCACAAAAATATAATAAAAAATAGTGTACAATAGTTAGCTATCGATAAACCGTCAAAGGATTTTTTATGAAAAAAAAGATGCAACAGTTCAGTTTTTTAATTTTTCTTTTTATACTTTTTTTTACCCTTTTAAATATGGTCGTTTTCCCTTTGATTAATGTCAATACCATACAAAACAGTTTTATCCTCATTTTTTCTTTTTGGTTTTTGATGATTGTTCTTTTATACGTTATAAGTCGTGTTTACCGAAAAAACAAAAAGGAAGAACATGTTTAGTATCTATACCATCGTATCATTTTTTCTTATTTATATGTTTATTCTATTTTTAACGGCATATTACATTGAAAAAAAAGATATTAACAGCAAAATCGCCTCTTCTTCGTGGATTTATGCCCTCTCGCTGACCATTTATTGTACGGCGTGGACGTACTATGGAGGCGTTGGAAAAGCCGTTAACAGTGGATTTGTATTTTTAGCCGTTTATTTAGGACCTACGTTAATCATATTTTTATGGCCATTGGTATTAAAAAAGCTCATCCGCATTAAAAATCTTTACAAAATTACTTCAATTGCCGATATTATCTCTGCACGATACGACAAGTCTCGATTAGTTGGGGCTATTGTAAGTATTACCGCACTCATTGGAACGGTTCCTTATATCTCTATTCAATTAAAATCACTCATAACATCTATTAATATTTTAACCATTCAAGACTATCAATTAGAGCAAGAAACCACCTTTTTAACGAGCGATACCGTTGGATTTTTGATTGTTTCGTTGATGATTTTTTTCACCATTATTTTTGGACTTAGAAAAGTTGACCCCAGTGAACGACACCAAGGAATTATGGTAATGGTTGCCGTTGAATCGGTCATAAAACTTTTAGCCATTATTGTGGTGGGTGTTTTTGTAACCTATTTTTTATTTGATGGTTTAGAAGATATTTTTTCTCAAGCACATGTGGCAAATATCTACACCGAACAAATGTTGCAAGAAAACAGCAGCACCTCTTTTTCAAATTGGTTGTCGGTACTGATTTTATCGATGTTTGCTGTGATGTTTTTGCCTCGACAGTTTCATGTGAGTGTGGTAGAAAACTCCAATGAAAACCATATTTACAAAGCGATGTGGATTTTCCCTTTGTATTTACTCTTGATTACATTTTTTACCGTTCCCATTGCTTTAGGCGGAATGTTATCCAATGATTCTCAAACCTTAATCGATTTTTATGTCTTAACCTTACCTTTGCAAAACAACAACAGTTTTATTGCTTTAGTGGCATTTATTGGAGGATTTTCAGCCTCAACAAGTATGATTATGATAACCTCAATGACCATGTCAGTTATGATCAGCAACTATTTGATTTTGCCTTTAATTGACTCGTATGAACCGTTGAGTTTTCTAAAAAAACGAATTTTGTTATTGCGATGGATTACCGTGGCATTTTTCATCTTTTCGGGGTATTTGTTCTATATTTTTGTCATAAAAAACTATTTATTGGTTGATGTGGGATTAATCTCTTTTGCGGCCATTTTACAGTTTGTTCCGGTGTTAATTGGAGGGCTTTTTTGGAAATGTGCCAATAAAAAAGGTGCTATTGCAGGCATGCTTGCAGGATTTATTATTTGGTTCTTTACGTTGATTATTCCTCAGTTTGTCAATACGCATTGGATAGATGGGGCAATTTTAACCAACGGACTTTTCAACCTTTGGTTTTTAAATCCTTTGGAACTTTTTGGCTTAAGTGGTTACGATATTTTAACGCACTCCTTGTTTTGGTCGATGTTTTTTAATATCAGTTTTTTTGTTCTTTTTTCTATTTTTACTAAAAAATCCAATGATGAAAACAAAGTAACCGACGATTTTGTCGATATTTTAAAAGTCCAAGAGAAGTTTGAAGTCACACAAGAACTCAGCAATCATATCGATTTGTATCAAAAACTCAGAAGATACAAAAATATTTTAAATGAATATTTTAAAGAAGAAAAGAGTGAACAACTTTTGGCATTGATTTTAAAAGAGTTAAATTTTAAAAATCGCTCAATGATAAATATTTTAGAGTTAGCTCAATTACATGGACAAACCGAACGTACACTTTCTGGAACGATTGGAGCAGCCAGTGCACACAATGTGATGGAAAAAAGCGATGCCTTTTCTCACGAAGAGTCAAAAGAGCTTTCCAATGCCTATGCCAATGTGTTGTCCAAAATGAAAATCACGCCAAAAGAGTTCAATGAAAAGATTAATTTTTATGAAGAAAAAGAGAAACTTTTAGTACGTCACTCACAACAATTGCAAGAAAAAATCAATCAGCTTGACAGTGAAATCAAAGCCAAACGTATTGCCCAACAAGAGATACGTCATCTCAATGAAAACCTAGAAAAAAAAGTGGAAGAGAGAACGTTGGAACTCAAACAATCCATGGAAAAGTTAGAACGTACGCAAGAACACCTCATTGAGAGTGAAAAACTGGCGAGTTTGGGAGGATTGGTTGCCGGAGTTGCCCATGAAATCAATACACCTGTGGGATTGAGTTTAACGGGAATTACTCACTTCAGTGATATGACCAAAAAACTCAAAAAAGATTATGAAGATGAAAATTTAAGCGAAGAAGAGTTTAAACACTATATTGATATAGCCTATAATTTGGCACACACAATTCGCCTCAATTTAGAAAAAACAGCCCAACTCGTACGAAGTTTCAAACAAGTTGCAGTCGATCAAAGTATCGAAGAAAAAAGAGAAATCGATATGCATAAGTACATTGATGAAGTGGTATTAAGTTTACACAATAAACTCAAACAATCCAAAGTAAAAGTGCAAGTCCTTTGCCCCAAAGGGTTGAAATTTTCGACGTATCCTGGGGATATTTCGCAAATCTTGACCAACTTAATTGTAAACTCCTTAATGCACGGATTTGATAAAACCATGCAAGGTGAAATTACCATTGAAGTTCAATCCAATGAGAGTGAAATAGTATTAATTTACAAAGACAATGGCAAGGGTATTAAAAAAGAGAATTTGAAAAAAATCTATGAACCCTTTTTTACAACTAACCGTGAAGGTGGTGGTACTGGATTGGGTTTAAATATTATTTACAGTTTGGTCAATAAAAAACTCAATGGAACCATTGGTTGCGAAAGCCAAGAGGGCAATGGGGCAACCTTTACAATCAAATTGCCACGAATTGATTGTGTGCAATAAATTGTATCGACAAATGTGTTAAAATAGTTTAAATAAAATAGAGGACGTTATGACCAATCAAAATATCAGATACCAATTGGACCATTTACCCATTATTCCTGAAGTCGTACACGAATTGAGGTATCTTAAGAGAAATCATCCGCAGGATTTTGATAAATACATTACCTTGATAGAAAAAGATTCAGTATGTTGTTCAAAAGTTTTAAAAGTTGTCAACTCCAAACCCTTTTGTTTTGACCACTATATTGATACTCCGATGAAGGCAATGAATCTGTTGGGCGTGAATTTTATCCATGCTTTGCTGGTGTATGAACACATTAAAAACTCATTTCATGTGAACTTAAAAGCGTATGGAAGCAACGTTTTAGAGTTTGACTTAATTTCATTGTATTCAACAAAAGTTGCTTTAAAATGGATTGATTCTACGACGTGTGATGACAGAGAAAAATTGATTTTACCGATATTAGTTAACGATATAGGCAAATTTATTATTGCTTCTGTGGTACAAAAAGAGAATAAACTGGATCATTTTTATGATTTAATTAACAGCTCTACGAATATTCCCATTATAGAAAAAACTTTTTTAGGCGTTACTTCGTCTGAAATCAGTGGGTATATTTTCAAAATGTGGAAGTTTAATAATGATTTTGTAAAAACCATTTATTATATGGATAATCCTGCTGATGCTAAAGAGAATCAAAAGGTTATTATGCAGTTACATGCCATTAAAACGATTTTTAATATTAACTCTCCTATGGACAAAAGTTGTATTAATTTGGCGTTTGATAAACTTAAAGGTTTAGACTTTAATGTGAAGAAGCTAAGAAATATATTAGAAGAAATAGAAGATGACTTTTTAAATGAATACCAAAAGATTAGGAAATAAGATATGGAAAATTTAGACAATGCAGTAGAACTCATGGAAGTGTCAAGAGGCATGAGAATTCTTTTTGTAGAAGACAGTATTGCATTACAACGACAAATCGAACGGTTCTTGAGTAAATTATTTAAAGAAGTCTATGTTGCTTCCAATGGTGAAGAGGGGTTAGAACTCTTTAAACAACACAATCCCGATCTCGTGTTAACCGACTTGACGATGCCTAAAATGAATGGGCATGATATGATTGACAGAATTAAAGAGGTCAATCCCGATGTTGAGATTATTATTTTATCGGCACATTCGGACAGTGATAATTTAATTCGTTCTTTGCATATTGGGGTGAGTGATTTTATTCAAAAACCGGCAAATATTTCAAAAATGATCACAGTATTTTTAAAAGTTACCTCAAAAATAAAAAGAAAAGAGAGTTCTTCTGGCAATATTTGTGAAGTACCAAGCGAAGAAAAATCAACAGAAATTTTAGATTTCATCCATAAAAATGATATTAGTATCGATTTAATTAATCACTACCGAGGCATTCCCATTATTAACAGTGCAAAAATTGTGTCGTTGGCAAAAAATGAGATGTTGCTAAAAACCAACTATATACAACTCATGGCAATACGGCATGAAAACAGTACCACCATTGATTCTTCTTTGATGAGCAAAGACATTGATTGTAAACTGGTAAGTTACAATGTAGATACCTATGAAGTGCGATTACAGATTCTAAAAATTTATTTTCCCTCATCTAAAAACAGAGAAGAAGTCCGAGTAGAACCCGATGAAACGTTTAAAGCGTATTTGGTAACAGCTGACAAAAAGCTGGAAGTTACCGTGAAAGATTTGTCGGTTAAAGGAATTATTTTTAAAGCAAAAGAACTCTCCTTGTCTTTAAAAAAAGATGATATTGAAACGCTTGAAATTGTCTATAAAGAGTTTGTCCATCCCAACAGTGTTGACAAAGCAGAGGAGTTTGTGAGAATTCCTTTAAAAACAAGAGTCTATAAAATTGAAGACAATGGTGATATTGTTGTCATATTAATTGACCCCAATCAGATGAACAGCATCCGAAAATATGTGGTTAATCGAGAAATGGAACTATTTGAAGAGTTTAAAATAACACAAAATAACAATTAGGAAACTCTATGAAACTTATGAGTAAAAAAACCATTATTGGATTTTTTGTTGGGTTAACTTTTTCTCTTGCTTCTTTAATGATTTATTATATTAACAATACCTATGAAAACAACAAAGAGTTGCTGGAAAGTACCATTCACCAAGAAGCCAAAAATCACTTTGAAAATATTAAAATGTTTCGAGCATGGAACTCCATGTATAACGGCGTGTATGTGAAAGCCAATGGTCATATCCAACCCAATCCCTATTTAAAAGATAATCATACGTATACCAAAGAGAACGAACTGCTTATTCGTATTAATCCTGCTTGGATGACACGGCAAATTGCAGAGATGATGAATACTCAAACCAAATACAAATACAAAATTGCCAGTTTAAATCCGTTAAACCCAATTAATATGGCAGATGGATTTGAAAAAGAGGCTTTAGAGTATTTTGAGAAAAACAAAAACAAAGAGTATTTTACTCGAATAGACCATGAAAAAAACCTTTATGAACTCGTAGGAAGACTTCTGGTTGAGCCTTCGTGTTTGAAATGTCATGCCGAACAAGGTTACAACGTGGGTGATGTTCGAGGAGGTATCCGTATTACAATTCCGATTTCTTTGTACAAAGAGAGTTTACATAGTTTAGATTTTCATAAAAATGCTCAAAGTATTGGCGTGGTGGTGATGTCGATTGCCATTCTTCTGATTTTGTATTTTATTTTAAACAGTATTTACAAAAAACAAGCCTACTTAAATGAGTTAAAAGATAAATATAAAGAACTTTATGATGACTATGATTTTGCAATCAGTGCTTCTAAATTGGGGTTATGGGATTGGAATATTAAAAATAAAACCATCTTTTTCTCAAAAGAGTGGAAAAAAATGTTGGGATATGAGGAAAAAGAGATTTCCAATAGTTTAGATGAGTGGGATAATCGTGTGCATCCAAGCGACAAAGAACAAGCCTATAAAGATATTGAAGACAATCAAAATCAAAAAACCGAGTATTATGAGAATATTCATCGATTAAGGCATAAAGATGGCAGTTGGGTGTGGATTTTAGATAAAGGGAAAACCATGTTCGATGAGGAGGGCAATCCCATTAGAATGTTGGGTTTTCATACGGATATTACCAAAATAGAAGAGTTGAGAATGGAGTTGTATAAACTTAAAAAAATCATAGAACACTCGCCTTTATCGATTGTAATAACTGATGTAAACGGCAATATTGAATACGTTAATCCTTGTTTTACTAAAGTTACTGGCTATACGTATGAAGAAGCCGTAGGAGAAAATCCAAGAGTGCTTAAATCGGAATTTACTTCAAAATCAGAATATGAAGATTTATGGAATACCCTTACCCGTAAAGAGTTATGGACAGGGCGATTTAAAAACAAAAGAAAAGATGGAACCGAATTTTGGGAAAGTGCAATTATTACGCCTATTATCGATGAAAAGGGAGAAATTACAAATTATTTGGCAATCAAACAAGAGATTACCAAAGAGATTTATTTGCAAGATGAAGTTAAAACCAAAGATGAACTGATGATTTCTCAATCAAGACACGCCGCCATGGGAGAAATGGTCTCTTTAATCGCCCATCAATGGAGACAGCCCATTTCAGTGGTTTCCATGATTGGTAACAATATTTTGATGGACTTAGAGTTTGGCGATGTCAACGTAGGGAATTTAAAAGAAGATGCCCAATGTTTAGTTGAACAAACGCAATATTTATCGAAAACCATCGATGATTTCAGAGACTTTTTTAAACCCGATAAAGCCAAAGAACGCACTAAAATTAAAACCATTATAGGTGAAACCATCAGTATTTTTGGAAAAGCATTGGAAAATAATGACATTCAATTAAATATAGATTGCAACGATGATTTGGAAATAAAAGTCTACAGCCGAGAGCTGTTGCAAGTCATTATTAATATTCTAAAAAATGCCAAAGAAGCCTTTGAAGAGAAGGAAATCCACAATAAGTTGATTGCCATTACCGTGTATAAAGTGCACTCTTTTTTACGCATAGAGATTTTTGATAACGCAGGACAGATTGATGATAAAATAAAAGAGTTTATTTTTGATCCTTATTACAGTACCAAAAAAGAGAAAACCGGAACGGGCTTGGGTCTTTATATGTCAAAAACCATTGTAGAAAAACATTTAAATGGCAAACTATGGTTTGAAAATAAAAATGAGGGAGTGAGCTTTTATATTGATTTACCTGTGAAAAATGACGAGTGACAAGTGTTTTTACTCGTCACTTTTCACTTCTAACTTTTAACCAATTCATTCATTTCCTCTTCAGTCAGCGTGGGAACACCCAATTCAATGGCTTTGTCGTATTTACTTCCTGCCTCTTCGCCGTAAATAACATAGTGTGTACTTTTAGAAACACTCGAAGCCACTTTGGCTCCTAAGGATTCTAACTCTTTTTTAATCACTCCTCGACTGACACTCATGGTTCCCGTTAAAACAACGGTTTTACCTTTAAACGCATTCTCGTTTACTTCGATTTTTTCTTCTACAGTAGGGCTAATAATGGCAATGAGTTTTTCAACCAAATGGGCATTTACTCGCATAAATTCACAAAATGAGTTTGCCATTTGCTCCCCAATGCCATCAAGAGCAATCAGTTCTTCAAAACTGCTTTGCGGTGTGTTTAAACCAAACTCCAAACATATTTGCTTTGATGCGACTTCCCCAATGTGTTCAATACCCAACGCATTAATCACACGGTGCAAAGGACTTCCTTTGGTATTTTGTATGGCTTGAAGTAAATTGTTGATCTTTTTTTCTTTAAATCCTTCAAGTGGTTCGAGTTTTTCATAGTTTAACGCGTATAAATCCAAAATATCGTAAATGATTTTTTCATTAACTAGGAGTTCTACAATTTTATTGCCCAAACCATCAATGTTCATACAATTTTTAGAAGCAAAATAGATAATGGAATTGACCACACGAGCAGGGCAATCTAAGTTTTGGCATTTAATCAGCGTGCCTTCATCTAAAAGTTCACTTTGGCAGTTAGGGCACGATGTTGGGCGTTTGATGACTTCTTGGCTTCCATCGCGTCGGTTGGTAAATACTTTGGTAATTTTAGGAATAATATCTCCACTTTTAATGATAATAACTTCATCGTTAATACGCAAATCCAGTCGGGCAATTTCATCAAAATTGTGTAATGTTGCTCGCTCAACCGTTGAACCATCAATAAGCGTAGGCACAACGACCGCAACAGGAGTAATCACACCCGTTCGTCCTACTTGTAAAATAATATCTTTGACAATGGTTGTTTTTTCAACCGCAGGAAATTTATAGGCGCATGACCATTTAGGGTATTTCACCGTAAATCCTAACTCATCTTGGGTTTCTAAGTCATTGATTTTAATCACCATTCCATCGAGCATCATTTCAATAGAGTTTCTTGAAGCGATAATTTCATGGTAGAGTGCTTCGATTTCTTCTAGGGTTTCACACACTTTTTGAAGCGGTGGTTTACTGAAACCAAGAGAATAAATGTATTCCATTTTTTCATGGTGTTTTAAATACGGCAAACTGTTTTGCCCAATGCCCCACACATTAAAAAAGAGTTTTCGTTTGGCAGTAATATTGGGGTCAAGTTGTCGTAAACTTCCTGCTGCTGCGTTACGTGGGTTGGCAAAAAGTTGTTCACCATTTTTCAAGCGTTCTTCGTTGATTTTCTCAAAATCGCTTTTTTTTATGACCACTTCGCCTCGAATTTCGATTAAAGAGTTCTCTTTGATTTGTAAAGGAATGGAGAAAATGGTTTTAACATTATTCGTAACATCTTCGCCAACCGTTCCATCACCTCTTGTAATAGCTTGTTTTAACACCCCATTTTCATAGATGAGATTCATACTCGCCCCATCGAATTTGGGTTCACAATAAAAGCTTAAGTTTTCATTGACTTTTTTAGCACGATTGATCCAATCGAGCAGTTCTTGTGTGTTAAAAATATCTTCTTGAGACCACATTCGTGACAGATGTGAAGCTTTATTAAAGCCATCAAGTATAACTCCACCGACTCTTTTTGTAGGAGAGTTGGGGTGAATGTGTTGAGGATTTTCTTCTTCATAAGCTATGACTTCTCGGTTAAGCTGATCATACTCTTCATCGGTAGCTATTGGGTTGTCAAAGACATAATAGGCATGCGCCCATTGAATTAATTGTTCTATTTTATGTTGGTATTCGTTGTGTGTCATAATTTTCTCATTGAAGTTTTTGGATATTGACATCATATAATAA
>JBAYZM010000068.1:0-10641 GCA_041672515.1 Arcobacteraceae bacterium | reverse complement strand
AAATGGTGCTGATGGGTTGGATGGTGATATCTTTAAAAATTTCTTTTAAATCTTCCACTTTGTCGTACTCAAAATTTTCATAAAATGTAATTGCCAATCCACCCTTTCCGGCTCGTGCAGTTCGTCCGATTCTGTGCGTATGCACTTTATCGTCTCTGGCTAAATCGTAGTTTATCACCAAATCAATATCATCGATGTGTAAACCTCGTGATGCAACATCGGTGGCAATTAAAATAGGATACGATTTATTTGAAAATACAATCATGGTTTCATCACGATCTTTTTGTTCCATATTCGCATGCAAGGTTTGCACATCTAAACCTAAGTCAAATAACTCTTGGGAAAGTTCATCGCATTTTATTTTGGTGTTACAAAAAATCAACACCGATTGGGCTTTGTTTTGTGAAATCAGTGCAGGGATAAGTGTGGTTTTAGCCTCTTCTTTGGTTTCATAAAAGATTTGTTCAATTTTAACCACTTGTTCTTCTTTATCTTTTACCATAACGGCATCTTGTAAAATGGCACTGGATAATTTTTCAATGCCGTGTTCATAGGTGGCTGAAAAAAGAAGCGATTGTTTGTTTTTAGGCAAAGTATCCACTATTTTCATAATGTCTTCATAAAATCCCATATCGAGCATCTTATCGGCTTCATCTAACACCAACGTGGTAATATTATCAAAATTGATATTGTTTTCTTCAAGGTGTTTTAAAACTCGTCCAGGTGTTCCTACAAGAATATGTGCCCCGTGAAAAAGTGAAGCCACTTGGGGTTTATAAGGCATTCCTCCGCACAACGTTAGAACTTTAACATTGTGAATATGCCGAGAGAGTTTTCGTATTTCTTGGGCTATTTGATTGGCTAATTCACGTGTAGGGGCTAAAACTAACGATTGAATTTTAAAATTTTTTACATCAAGTTTGTTGACAATGGGGATTGAAAATGCCACGGTTTTCCCCGAACCTGTTTTCGCTTGTGCAATGACATCTTTATTGTCAAAAATAACAGGCAAAGCCAAAGCTTGGATTTTTGTCATGGTTTCAAACCCTAAAGAGCTTATGTTTTCTAAAAATTCTGGTGATAAATTTAAGTTATTAAATGGTGAAATAGGATTTCCTTGTAATTATTTTTTTGTATTATATCTAAAATAGAATTGATTGGAATCATTAAATTAGCCAAAAATTTATGTTAGTATCTAACAATAAAATTTAAGGAAAAAATTATGTTATCTAAACTTTCGATAAAACAGAAGTTGATATTAATTATGTCAATACCTTTAGCTATCGTCATTTTACTCGCAGCAAAACTGACTTATGATTCGTATGTTAATACTCAAGGTCTTAAAAAGTTAGAAAAAGTGGTTGTATTATCGACTAAAATTGGGGCATTGGTTCATGAAACACAAAAAGAAAGAGGTATGACCGCTGGATTTTTAGGCAGTAATGGGCAAAAATTTAAATCGGAATTGCCATATCAAAGAGAAGAAACTTCAAAAAAATCTGAAGAGTTATCGAGCTTTCTGAACAATTTTGACAAATCTGTTTATGGCGAAGAGTTTAACGCCAATTTAAGAGAAGCCTCAGATGAGTTGAAAAAGATTGAGGATATCAGAAACAGTGTTACGAATCTTAATATCGAAGCAGCAAAAGCCATTGGCTATTACACCAACACCAATACCAAATTACTTAACCTTATTAGTACCATTACAAAACTCTCAAACACAGCACGTGTTTCACAAGATATTGTGGCGTATATGAATTTTTTACTCTCCAAAGAGAGAGCAGGAATTGAAAGAGCCATTGGTACCAATACTTTTGCACAAGACAGTTTTGGTGCCGGAATGAAAGAGCGATTTTTGAGTTTAATTGCGGCACAAGATTCGTATATGGACGTATTTTTGAAAATTGCACCTGAAAAATCAAAAGAGTTTTATGTTCAAACGGTTCAAGGTAATTCGATTAATGAAGTTATTCGCATGCGTTCTGTTGCCTTGTATCAAGAAAAAATAGCCGATTTTGGAATTGAACCTTCTTATTGGTTTGAGCAAATAACCCAAAAAATCAATCAACTCAAAGTAGTGGAAGATTTTTTAGCACAAGCGCTTACCAATGCTATTTTAAAACAAAAAGAAGATGCCAATTTCAACCTAATTGTGTTTGGAATTTTAAGTGCCATTGGGGTTGCTTTAACGCTTATATTGGCAAGAACCATTGCGTTTACTATCTTAATAGACGTGGATGTCGTTAAAAAAGGGTTGGTGGATTTCTTTGCTTTTATTAACTTTGAAAAAGAGGATATTAACCTTAAAACTGTTGATTCACAAGATGAGTTAGGAATGATGTCACGGATTATTAATGAAAATATTGAAAACACCAAACGTAATATTCAAAAAGACAAAGAACTCATTAAAAACACCATTGCCGTTGCCAATCAGATTAACAAAGGAAATTTAAATACAAAAATCAGTGCCGACTCAAATAACCCAGCACTCAATGATTTAAAAAATATTATCAACGAAATGTTGCATACACTTAACGAAAATATTCAAAATATCATGAAAGTGTTAAACTCCTATTCAAAACTCGATTTTCGACCCAAAATTAGTGAAAATGACCTAGAAGGGGTTATTAAAGAACTCGAAGAAGATGTCAATATTTTACGCAATGTTATTACAGAAACATTAGTGGAAAACAAACGAAGTGGTATGATTTTAGGACAAAATGCCCAAACACTCACCCACAATATGGATAAAATTGCCAATGCCGCCAACGATCAAGCCACACGGCTGGAAGAGACAGCGGCTTCTTTAGAGGAAATTACGTCTAACATTAAAAACAACACCCAAACCACCGTTCAAATGGCATCATTTGGAGATAAACTGAAAAATTCCGCTACAACCGGACAACTATTGGCCACCAATACGGCAAAAGCCATGGAAGATATTAATGCACAAACTACCGCCATTAATGAAGCCATTACGGTCATTGACCAAATTGCCTTTCAAACGAATATTTTATCACTCAATGCAGCCGTTGAAGCAGCCACTGCAGGTGAAGCCGGAAAAGGGTTTGCCGTTGTTGCTGCAGAGGTGCGAAACTTGGCTTCAAGAAGTGCCGAAGCTGCCAAAGAGATTAAAACCTTGGTTGAAAATGCCCAAATGAAAACCAGCGACGGTAAAAAAATCGCATCGTCTATGATTGCGGGATACCATGAACTCAATGACAATATTGAAAAAACCATCAGCTTAATTGATAATGTAACCAATGCCAGTAAAGAACAATCCATTGGTATGTCGCAAATTAATGATGCGGTGAATAACCTAGATAAAATCACTCAACAAAATGCAACCAGTGCCAGTGAAGCCGATACAATTGCTCGACAAACTCTTGATATTTCTAATGTTATTATTGAACATGCCAATGCAAAAGAGTTTGATGGGAAAAATGATATTGTATTGCGAAAACAAACGATTAATTTAGAGTATAACGGGCAAGAAAAAAGAGAAGTTGAAAAAAATATTAAAAGCATACGACATGAATATGAGCATCCCATTGCACCTAAAAAAGAGAAATCTACTGTAAAAAAAGAAGCCATTGCTTCTTCAAAAAGTGATGATGAGTGGGAAAACTTTTAATAAAGTAACGAGTGATGAGTAAGAGGTGACGAGTAAAATAAGTAGCGAAGTTTATTTCTTGTTACTGGTTACTCGTCTCTTGTCACTACTTAAATTTTCTTCAAATAATATCCCACACCAAAAACAATGGCTAAAATAACTGCAACGCCGTAATATTTGTACTCTTCGGTATAGGTTAAAAATAGCTCCCCCATGAGATAACTGGCATAACCAACAATGACTGACCAAAGTATTGTAGCTAGGGCATTGAACATCATAAACTTTTTAGCATCGTATTTGGTTAATCCCATTGCTAAAGGAATAAGGGTTTTAATGCCGTAAATATATTTTTGAATCACCACAACATACGAACCGTATCGTCGCATCATCAAATGCGCTAAGGCAACTTTTCGTCCATATTTTGCCATCATGACTTTGGCATATTGTTTGTTATTACGTGCCAGTAAAAACAAAAATTGATCCCCTAAGAAGTTGGCACTTCCTGCTACAAGCATAGAAATTACAATATTCAAATCCCCTGCATACGACAAAACACCCGCAATGGCTAACGCTAAAAATCCACCACCAAAAGAATACAAAAACAGTATTATGTATCCCCACTCTCTTATCAACTCTTCCAATTAGTATCCTTTATAGTTAAAAAATGCCAATGCTTCTTTTTCATCGTCGTCTGACTCTTCTAAAATAAGTTCTTCATTTTTTATTTTTTCTTCAATTTGTAGGGTAACAAACTCACACATTTTTGCTTTGGCTTCTTGCGTATCTTTGAAAATAACAAATCCGTTGAAGTGCATTCCGTTGTCATAATAGACAAACGTTCCTTTACACTCTTGTTCAAGATAAGTGCAAATGGTACGGTAATTAATATTTAAAGAAACCGCTTGCCAACCAATATCTTCTAACTCTTTTTCTTCAAATACTTCAATACCATCGGTTTGGTGGTCAAAATAGCTCATGCGGTCTTGATTGAGTCCAATAATACTCTGCCATGCACCCACAAGACTCAAAGTACAATGACTGGCTGTTGTTTGAACGTTGTACTCTTTTCCAAAAATTGTTTCAATTAAACGGGTCAATTCTGTTTCATGGAACGAAGAAGGAACTTTTCCTCTAAAAATCAAAGGCGTTGTTTTTGAAGCTTCATTAAGAGCATAAATATTTCCATACACATCGATTTCAAACTCTTTTTTTGACTCTAAAAATGCTAATAATGATGAAATTTCAAAATTTATTTTCAAATCTTTTATATTAAATTCTTCCATATTTTTTCCTAAATTCTTAAAACTGTGCGATTTTATCGTAATTCTTTTTAAACTTGTATTGGGTGAAAGCTTAAATAGGACTAAATTTATCCTATTATATTATTTTAATTAGGATAGTTTTTGTCCTACTTCGTTAAAATTTCTTCAAGTAAGTGATTACTTAGGTTTTAAACAGAAATACTGTTTATAATTTCAAATTTTTATTTGAATTATGTCATACAATTTACAAAAAAGCAATGCGTTAACTCCCCCTCTTCTTCTCCTTACGCATTGCTTTTTTCCTTAAAAAAAAACTCTCTGGTGTATTCTTTATTTTATTTACAAAGTGGTGTTTGACTGAAAAAAGTGTCGGGAATCAAGCGCAGTATTATTGTATATCATGAACCCAAATGACTAAAATAGGAAGCAAATGCATTCTCTTTGGTCATACTGATTTCAAAATTTATCTCCCCTTTTTCTTCGTATTCATAGTCATAGGCAAATGACTCTTTTAGTGCCGTTAAAAGTTTGGTATATAAAATGCCTTTACAATCGACAATAAAAGTATCTTTGTGCATTTCATAAACATGAATGAGGTGGATAAAAAATTGATTATCGATTTTATAGGTTGTAAACGTATAGTTATCAAATTGGTGTTCTTCTACTAGTTGCATGGATTTAAGTTTGAGTTTGCCTTTGAAAAAAGATTTGTATGCCCCAAAAGCATCGGTGTTCCAAATGCAATTGCTGTCAAGCCGAATATGCTCCAAAAAGAGTTCTTGATTTTTAATCGTATAGGCTTCAATCGTATACGGATCATGCCGGGTTTTAAAATCAAAATTGCCCAAAGGGTAACTTAGCATTTCATTGGTGTCAATTTGAAATTTGAGTTCGTTCTCATCAAAATAAAAAATGGGCAACGAAGCTTTTGCTATACTTTTTAAAACTCTTTTAAAAAAATTCATACGTTATTTCCTTTAAATCTTAGCGACTATAATCTTCCGACATTCGAGAAAAATAGCCTTTAAAAATATTCATTCGTACCAAACTGTAATGGTAATTGGCGTCGAATCGTTTTTCATGCAAATAGTTATTTTTATACAAAGGATTAAACTGCAAAAGCAATTCATGGTGCAATTTCCCCTCATAATCTACTATAAAAGTGCTAGAAAATGGCGCATAAATGAAAATAATATTGACATACGCCATATCATTGACTTTATAGGTTAAAAACTCATAATTTTTAAATGCCAACTCTTCTACTTTGCTCAAAGATTGCAATTTAAGTTGCTCTTTAAACTCATACATAAAAGCACCCAACGCCTCTTGATTGAACTGGCAATTAGAATGCAACGTAATATCTTCAACAAAAATCTTTCCATAGCCTTGTGATACATCGCTTAACGTATATGAATAAAGAGAACAGCTGTCATTTTGAATGGCTAAAGTAGGATTGCCAAGTTTCAAAACAAAAGCCGTGTCATTTAATGTTTTAAAATTCATCTGATTTTTTTGGGCAGTGTAAGAATAACTCAAAGTTGAACAAGCGCTAAGACAAAAAGCAAAAATAATAATAAAAAGTAATCGTATCATCAAGAATCCTTTTTGTTAATTATAACATAAGTTCCAATTTTAAGATACCCTATTTATAGTGTTTAAAAGGCATTTTCCCTTTTTTTATTATCTTGTCTTTTTTGAATAAAAAAAGAATAACTGTCATGCTTAAAATAAAAATAATTGTATAAGTCAAGTAAATCTCCTCAATAGTGTGTATTACAAGAATTACTTTGTAAGAAAACACCATAGCCAAATATTCAGTTGAAAGCATTGAAATTGAGAAAGAATTTGATTAATACACTTCTTTTCGATGAGCTGTTCTAAGAATTGTGATAAGCAAGACATTGTTTTCGAGTAAATATATGATTCTATAATCGCCTGCTCTTTTTCTAAATTTACCTTTATATTTGCCTTTTAATTGTTAAAATAATTTGTTTTAATTTTGGAAGTTGAATTCTAATAATATCTTCAATGATAACTTTATTTACACCCTCATAATCGTGTGCAATAAAATTTCTCACATCGTAAGTACCTTTTATAGGAAGTTTTTCAGCAAAGGGTTCATTTTTAAGTTTATTTAATGTTTCTCCAATTTGCAATAAAGACATCAGTGTTGCATCATATCCCATAATGTCATTTAGCAAATCTTCAATGGATTTGTATCGTGCTTTAAAAGATTCTATATCCTCTATTTTTTCTAAAATAAAATCAAGTTTTTCAAAAGAACTAGACATATATCACATCTTTTAAAGCATATTTCTTAAATGTTTTTGAGTTGTTATCAATAGAAGCAATATCAACTTTTTTATTCAATGCTTTTTGTAAAGAATCTTTAATTTCACTCAGTTTTGAAAAGGCTTCAAAACCTGAATATTTTTGAATAAAGATTGGTTCAATATCGTAAAGTAAATCAATATCACTCTCTTTTGTTTGAGTATTCTTTGCATACGAGCCAAAAACTCCAATAATTTTAAAACCATCGATTAAAAGTTTTTGTTTTTCTATTTTGATTTTATTAAGCAGTTCTTTTTCCATTTTTTGACCTTTGAAACATTATTTTAACATAAAATTAGTTTAAAGATGAAGCTGTCCCCCTAGAATAAACTTTTGAATAAAAATCTTTTCTACCTTTCTTAAACCACTCTTTAGAAATTTGACGTAATTCTTTTCTTGTAAAAGTAATACTTTTATTTGAAACTATGTAATTGTTTTTTAATAAAATTGTTTTTATATTTTCTGTTTTATATGAGGAGTTTATTTTTATAAAAAAATTTATTGCATCATTGGTAACGACATTAGATTCTAAAATATATTTGGCTTTTTTTGACATTATATCTTCTGGTATAAGAACACTTCCAGCATTAAACATATCATAATAATATGTTGATAATTTTTCATCAATTTCTATAAATTCTATTTCATCAACTAAATCATTAAAGTTTTCATTTTCATTTAATGCAATAGAAAAACCTCTTTGTTTTCCTGGTCGATTAAGACATTGAGCTCCTATAATATTAATTCTTTCCTTATTCCTTTGATAACTTAATTTATATAAAACTCCCTGCTGTTTTTCTTTTATAATTTCATATTTTCCATTATTATATTGAGTTGTTGCAAAAAACATGGCAATATCTTTATTATTTGTTAAATCTAAATGGTGAGTTAAAAATCCATAATGTTGAGCTAATCCTTCAAAGTCATGTTGCATACTACAATCATATATTTTATATTCACTTAAATCTTTTAAAATAGGATGTAATTTCAATAGTCTTATAAATTCTATCTTTTTAAATTCATTAATTATTCTATCCTCATAGGAAATATTTTTCCGATAAATAGATGGATTACATGGTTTGTAAAATTTATTTTGTCCCCTATAAAGAGTTGTATATAATTCAGGTGTAGGCTTTAATTTATATTTATTCTTCCCAATATTCAAAGCACCAAAGTTATCATTTGAATTATCAAGTACCACTCCAGAAGGCTGATTATTATGCATTCTATAATCATTACATTTTCATTATTTGCTTGAGCATGTGCTTGACTCAACCTTGATAACATATTCAATATATCTTCATTAATTAATTTTATCATAAAATTATAATAGCGAAATTTACATTACACTATTTATCGATTTCAAATCATAATAAAAGAACTAGTTGTATGTAGATTCAAGGCGCGAATGGTTTTTTTTGATTGAGCCTACACTTAGTAGGTGATTGAAAGAAAAACTATTTGCAACGCCGAAGATGCGTGCAAATAGTTCTTTTATTTTTATAGGGCTTTTGAAGTGATTCGATTCAATCTCTGCGCAAACGCAACAGCATCGGTGATTTCCATACCTTCGCTGATTTTTGCTTGGTCTAACAATACCCATGATACATCTTCTACCATCGCATCATCGGCACAACCGTTAAGTTTTGTTACGATTATGTGGTCTGGATTGATTTCTAAAATAGGTGCAGCTTCTGGCATCTCTTGTCCCATGGCCCGCATCATTTGAGCCATTTGAATCATTTGCTCATTTCCATCTTTTACCACACAAGAAGGCGATTCTGAAAGTCGGTTTGTCACTCGAACATCGCTTACGGCTTCACCTAAAATATCTTTGATTTTTTTTGTAATATCTTGAAATTTTTCTTCAACTTCTTTTTTTGCCTCTTCTGTTTGTTCCACTTTTGGAGCTTCACATACTGAAACATCTTTAAATGACCACTCTTTGTATGCCCCAAAAGTTGGTGTAATAATTTCATCGATTTCTTTGTCGTCTAAAATTAAAACTTCAATATCATTTTTCTTATAGCTTTCAATCAGTGGTGAGTTTCTTAAGATTTTTTCATTATCACCCGTGATATAAAAAATTGCTTTTTGTTCACTGTTGGCTCTCTCTTTATACGCTTCAAGAGAAGTCATCCCTTCTGCTTTTGTCGATTTATAACGTACGAGTTCTAAAAGTGCTTCTTTGTTTGTGAAATCTTGGTAAATTCCCTCTTTGATTGGTCGGTTATACTCTTTAATAAACTCAGCATATTTCTCTTCATCTTTTGAGAGTTTTTTAATTTCACTCAAGATTTTTTTCACCGAACTTTGTTTGATGTTAGCTAAGATTCGATTCTCTTGTAAAATCTCTCTTGAAACATTTAACGGTAAATCTTCCGAGTCGATAATCCCTCGAACAAATCGCAGATATGTTGGTAAAAGCTCTTTTTCACTGTCGGTAATAAAGACTCGTTTTACATAAAGTTTTACTCCGGGTTGGTAGTCCGCTCGGTACATATCCATCGGTGCTTTTTTAGGAACATAAAAAAGTGTCGTATATTCGCTTACCCCTTCAGCTTTTGTGTGAATTGTAAGCATTGGATCAGTCGAATCGTGTGAAATAGATTTGTAAAAATCGTTGTACTCTTCTTCTTTTACTTTGGCTTTAGGTTGCATCCAAAGTGCTGTTGCTTCGTTGATTTTTTCGTGTCGTTTTTCAGTTGTTTTAGAAGCCTCTTTACCTGCTTTTTTGTCCTCTTCACTTAACTCTTCGCTCACTTCTTCACTGTAATTTAAGAAAATTGGATACGCAATATGGTTAGAGTATTTTCCTACAATATTTTTGATTCGGTACTTACTTGCAAACTCTGAAACTTCTTCGTCTTTGAGTTTAATGTAAATGACTGTTCCTGAGTTTTCTTTAGTCGCCGTGGTTAAATCAAACTCACCGGTACCCGTACTTGACCATTTGTACGCTGTCTCTTCACCTGCTTTTTTTGAAATAACATCAACACTTGAAGCTACCATAAAAACAGAGTAAAACCCTACTCCAAACTGCCCAATTAAGTTTGAATCTTTTTTAGCATCGCCCGTTAAGTTTTCTACAAACGATTTTGTTCCCGATTTTGCAATCGTACCAATTGAAGCAATTAAATCCGCTTCATTCATCCCAATACCATTGTCCACAATCGTTAAAGATTTATCTTTTTCATCAAAAGCAATGTTTATCTCACCACTCCAAGAAGCATACGCTTCTTTTAAATTCTCATCGGTAAGTCGTAAATAGTTTAATTTGTCAAGTGCATCGCTCGCATTGGATACAAGCTCTCGAATAAATATCTCTTTATTGGAATATAAAGAGTGTGTCATTAAGTGTAAAAGTTGTCCTACTTCTGTTTGAAACTGATGTTTTGCCATAAATTTCTCCTATAATTTTATAATTTTGTAGTG
>JBAYZM010000067.1:0-10684 GCA_041672515.1 Arcobacteraceae bacterium | reverse complement strand
ATCCCTATAATATTCCCTAACATCTTTGTTTGTAACAACTTTTCCCTCAACAATAAGTGAAGCTGAGTTCCCACGACCAGATTTTAATAAAACTGGATTTAGATGATATGAAGTTTTTACGCCCAAAACCTCAGCTTGAAAATACTGAGCAATAGCAATCTCACTTCCATCATCACACACATGAGAGTTATTTGATACATTTTGAGCTTTAAATGGTGCAACGCTATAACCTAAGTCTTGAAGAATCTTGGCTATGACAAAAGTGATTGTTGATTTTCCTGCATCACTTGATGTGCCAAAGATTGAGATATTCTGCATTCTTTTCCTATTTCTTATAAGAATTTTCTCTTGATTTTACAGATACCACTAAAATAATAAGTCTATCTTCCTCTTTTTTATAAATCACTCGATAGCTTCTTAATTTTAAACGGTAAAGTTCTTCATCTAAACCTTGAAGTTTTTTAATTTTGCCAGTTTTTAAAAGTTCTTGTTCAAATTCATAGGAAAAATTATTTACAAAAGTATATACAAATTCTTTTATGTACTTTATATCTGAAATATTAATATTTTTAAAATCTTTTTTTACAGACTTTTCAAATTCAAGTGTGTACATTTACACACCCAACTCTTTAAAAAAATCATCCGCTTTGATAGTCCCACTGCTTTCATTTAATCTTTTTTTAGCCAATTGTATATCTTGATAATCCATATACATTTCTAAGGCTTCTGAAATAATGGCTGTTTTCTTTTTCCCTAATTCTTTAGACATCATGTCTAAATCTTCAAGTAATTCTAAAGATAAAGTAAATGTTGTTGGTTTGACGGTTTTATACATAATAAACTCCTTTTATATTGTTTATTATATTGTTTATTATATTGTTTGTCAATCATTTGAAACACCAATCCTCTCCAACGCTTTTTTTAAACACTCCATATCTTTTTGGCTTTTAACGGCAATTCTCACATATGAATCATCTAAAAAATCGAAGTTTTCACAACTTCGCACCATGATTTTATAGGGCTTGAGTTTTTCTTGAAACTCTTTGGCATTTAAAGTCTGAAGTTGTACTAAAAAATAGTTGGCACAACTGGGCAGAACTTTTTTAAAAAATTTGGACTCTTTTAACATTTGTTCAACCCACACATTGTTTTTTGCATTGATGGCTTTAGCAATTTTTTTGAAATTTTTATCTTTTAAGGCTTCTTGTAAATAGTGAGAATCAAACTGCGAGAGTTTCCACATGGGCTCTTTTTTTTGCAAGGCTTGAATGTTTTTTTCACTTGAAACCAACGTACCCACTCGTATTCCTGCACTGCTGTAAAACTTGGTCATGGATTTTAAAATATAAAGATTATCGTATTGGTCTAAAAACCGTGTGGCACTTTTTTCATTAGTAAAATCTAAAAAAGATTCATCGACTAAAACGGTGCAGTTTTGCGCTTTCCAATAGGCTAAAAAATTCTCTATTTCATAAAAAGAGCCATCGGGAGTACTGGGATTGACAAAAATGACTAAAGAATTTTTACTCACATCACTTTGCAAATGGTTAAATCGGTTGATTAACTCCAATTCATAACCAAAAAGTTTAGACGCTTTTTTATACTCCAAATACGCAGGTGAATAAATCGTACATTTTTTCAATGCCAAATGAGAAAAAAGTGTAAAAATAGCACTGCTTCCGCCATTGAAAAGTTCCATTTGCTCTTTTTTGATACCATAGTTTTTTGCAATAACACGATAAAGTTCATCATAGATCGGATATGAAGCAATATTTAACGTGTTAAAATCAAGATTTATGTGCGGTTTTACAAAGTTGATATTGGACGATAAGTCGATAACTTCTTCAATTTTGCACCCTATTTCTTTGGCAAAGGCTTCAATTTGTCCACCGTGTTCATAGGTTTTCATATAAGTAATCCTAAATTTAGCAATATCCACTCGGTTTTTTCAAGTGTTGCCCCTAAACAATCGCCGTTTAAAAAGCCAAACTTCTTTTTTAAGGCATACAACACCAAGGCTACGACAAACAGTGTTACAAAGGAAAAAAGCAAGACCATTTTCACGTCCAATACAAAATAACTAAACAGCATATAGGTACTAAAAGCAACCGCCACAAACGTAAAACTTGCCACTTGTTTTAACTGCAAAGCAAATGAAGAGTTTTTATGAAACTCAAAAGCAAAGAGTCCAAAAATCAAACCCAAGCGACTGAAAATAACCGATGCTAAAAAAAACTCCTCTTTGGATTCCATGAGTAAAAAAGCAATCACCGATACTTTTAAAAGCACAAAGACAAATGTACCAATCGCACCCAACGCTCCTACGTGCGGTTCTTTCATAATCTCATACGCATTTTTACCACTCAAAAAGGCAAAATACCCATCAATAACATCACTTAAGGCTTCTAAATGCAAAAAACCATACAAAACCAAATAGATGCATGCACACAAAATCGCACAATACACCATTGGCATATAATCTTTTAACACCATAAACAGCAACACACTTAAAAACGCTATGGCAAACCCCACAAAAGGAAAAACCAATAAAAGCGAAGTATAAACTTTTGCGTTACTGGCATTGCTTTTTAAACGCACGGGTAAAATGGAAAAATACGAAAAGCTCAATACTATGCCATGCCATATTGATTTCATTTAATCCGCCTTTGAATTCCAAAACTCACATCATAGACCTCATCGCAACTTTGTGCAACAACTTGCCCAACTATGCCACTTAAATCGACAAATTTTCGACTCTCTTTATCCAAAGGAATAATCCCACGACTCACATCGTTTAAGATAAAAACTACATTGATATTTTTTTTTAAAAGTGTTTGAAGTTGGGATATCAGTTCCTCTTTGGTTTTGTCCAAATTATTTAAAATCCACATCGACAAACAATCTACCAAATAGGTTTCACCCTCTTTTAAAACGGTCAAATCCAACCCCTCTTCAAGCATGATAAAATTGTCGTTTCGCTCTTTTTTGTGGTGCTTAATTCGCTCTTGCATTTCTGTATCGTTGTACGTATCCAAATATGTTGCCACATAAATGGGTTTTTTATGGGGTGAGAGTTCCAACGCTTTAGCAATCGCAGCAGCCGTTTTACCGCATTTTTGTCCACCGAAATAAAGAATCTTCATTATTTTTTCTCTTTTAATATTTTGCTCATAATATCCAAATGCTCTATAAAATCTTCTTCTACTTTAAAGAGTTGATTTGATTTATTCTATCCACCAAGCCAAAACTCTCCACCTCTAAAAGTGAAAACGCAAACCACTTCTTTCCCAAATCTTTCAAACTTGCCCCAATATGATAAATCTCTTTTTCATCAAGTATCAAAAACCTGTCATGGGAGCTTTTGAACTCTTTAACTTCTAGGTTTTTGTATTGAGTGTTGTATTTATCTATATCAAGTTTAAGTTGATTGGATATGTTTTTTGTTAATAGGGTTATTTTTACTTTTGAGTTGGCTTTACTTAGGTGGGTCAGAGTGGTTTCGTCGCAGTAGTTGTCGATAAGGGTGATAGTACTTTTCGCTTTTTTGATGATTTGACTTACAAAAGAGTAAGCATCGAAAACTTGCCCATCGTAAAAGATACCTTGTTGGGGTTTGATGGATTTGTCTTCTATAGCACTTAGTATTTGTTCAATCTTCTCATCGGTGTGAAATTGTTTTTGTTCTAAAAAATCTAATCTTTGAAATATAAAAGCATTATTTGAGATAAATTTCCTCATGTTGACAAAAGCTTTTATAATTTTGATACTAATATCAATAGCAGTTTTACTTTTTAAGACCGAAGCCAACATCGATACCCCTTGTTCAGTAAAAGCATAAGGCACTTTTCGTAAACCCATTTTATCCATGGATGTCGCAAATTGCGATTTCCAATTTTCAAACTCTTCTTTTGAAAGTTGAAACATAAACTCTTCAGGAAAGCGTTCTATATTTCTTTTAACTTGTTCATTTAGTCTTCTTGTTTCCACTTGATAAAGTTCCGCTAAATCTCTGTCAAGCATGACTTGAAGCCCCCGAATCGTATGAATTTTCCCTTGTAAATATTGAGTCTCTAATATGGTTATTTCATTCATCTTAAACCTCTAAACTTTTTTGCACTATTGTAGATTAATTTTTCATATCAGTTCTAAAATATTACAATTTGACATATTTTTGTGATATTTCTTTTTTACAACTCCAAAAAGCTTTTAATGCCACTGAACATAATTTGAGCTGATAATGCGGCTAAAAAAAGTCCAGTGATTTTTGAAATAATCAAAAGCCCCTCTTTGCCAATAAAGCGTTCTATGAAACTGGACAGATATAACATCAAACCAATGACTGCAATTGCACTTAACAGGGCTAAACTGCCTGTCAGTAATTTCGGAAATGTCTCTAATTCGGCTCCCATAACCAGTAAAATACCGATGGTTCCAGGACCAATCGT
The DNA here is from genome assembly GCA_041672515.1 of Arcobacteraceae bacterium. Classification (GTDB taxonomy): domain Bacteria; phylum Campylobacterota; class Campylobacteria; order Campylobacterales; family Arcobacteraceae; genus Marinarcus. The sequence goes on along the minus strand of JBAYZM010000067.1, from coordinate 6,239 downwards.
AATAGGTATTGCCAAAGGTACGACGGCGAGTTCTGAAAGATTTTGATCACTGGGTTTATGTCCGTCTTTGTTACCATAAATTAACCCCACTGCCGATAAAAAAAGTAATGCCCCTGCTCCTATTTTAAACGCATCCAAAGTAATGCCAAAAACGGCAAAAATGTGTTTTCCAAAAAAGAGTAAGACCAAACTCATAATGACAACTGAAATGGTCACTTTAATGGCTAAAGCTCGTCTTTCGCTTTGTGTGGCTTCATTGGTGACGGTTAAAAAAACACTCAATACGAAAAAGGGTGTCATAATAAAAAATATCTTTAAAAAAGTGGCAATAAAAAATTCCAAGTGAGTCCTTTCTATTTTATGGCTGTAACAGCGATTCAACTTTTTTTACAATGGTTTGCTTTTCTAACCCATTTATCAAACCATACACCAAGGCACCGCCTGCACCCACGCCCTCTTTGGCTTCACCTTGGTCATACAGTTTTAAGACTTCAAGTGAAGCGTTTGCGAAATCAAAATCGGCATTGTACGCGTTGATTGAGAAATCCAACAAATCAAGTAAAGCTTTTATATTGGAGTTCTCATCTTGCGCTATCCATTTGGTCGTACACAGTGCAATTTTGGAACTGTCGAGTTCTCCTCCCATGGTTTTAAGCAGTGAGTTTACAACCAATAACACACTTGCCATTTGAGTTCCTCCTGCTAATATAAGTTTATGATTGGTTGCTTGAAGTCCTAAAATAAATCCTGCATTAAAGACAATCATATTATCACTGACGTGTTCTAATTTTTCAAACACGTCCATTTGAGGGTCTATATTGATTAAGGCTTTTTGCAACACCTCTTTTTTTAAATCTTTAGGAGCATTTTTATAGGAACTTGAAAAATACTCTTCACACGCATAGCCCAATGCCATTGCCGTTGCAGTTGCGGTTGTTGTTCCTGCGGGAATGGTTTCTGCTAGAATTGTGTACTCTCCTTGTGGCGTATACTCTTGGGCAAAAGCAACCCCTTTTTGGAAAACTTCAAAGGCATTGATATTGGCACCCGTTGTAATATTTCCACTGGGAGTTAAGCCAAATTCATGGATGGTAAAATAGTCAATCAAAGGCTTAACAGCAAATCCTAAATTTAAAAGCTCAATCGAAGCAAAAGGTTTAAGCTCATGCACCGCTCGAGTAATAACAGCAGGCGTGGGTATGCCTTTGGGTGTTGTGGCTATATTTTCCAACGAGCGAACTTCTTTAAGCGTTAAATACTCAGCGTCCAGTGTGGGCGTTAAATGCAACTTTCCGGGAATCCCCGCTTGTGAAAGATTGGGGATTTCACATGTTTTAGTGACCGAACACGACAATAAAAAAGAGGCACTTTTGCCTCGTAAACTCTCTAAAAAATCTTGTTTTCCACAAATAATTTGATATGACACAACAGTCCCTAATGTTTGATTTTATACGATTGCAATAATTTTAAAAAAGCCTCAGCCGTTCCCCCACCCACAATTTGTCGTCCTATTTTTTCACCGTGTTGATTTAAAATATAAAAAGTAGGGGTACCATACGCTTTGATGTATGGCGGTATTCTATCGTTGTTTATATCAAGTTTGACTAAAATAAAATTGGCGTTGAGATAACTTACTAAATTTGCGTCATCAAAAGCAACCTCTTCTATATATTCACATGTAGGACAACCCTCTTGCGTGAGCATAATCAAAATACTCTTATTGTCTTGTACCGCTTTTTCTTTTGCCGTTTCAATATTTTTTAAATAATTCACTTCATTCCCATGAATGAGAGAAATAAGAACCAATAAAAATAATAATAATTTTTTCAAAAAAAACCTTTAAAAATAATTAGTGACATAACAGCTACATAACTTTTTGCTATCATTATATAATTATATTATAATTTTAATATGAGATTAATATATTAAATTAGAGGAGAAGAATATGTCAACGAAGTTAAAATTGTTTTCACCACTCATTGTCTTAGCATTGTTGTGGTTTATTCCTGCACCTGAAGGGTTAAGTGCCAATGCTTGGCACTTTTTAGCAGTGTTCTTAGCAGTTGTTGTAGGGCTTATTATTGAGCCAGTACCAGCTGCTTTGGTAGGATTTACAGGTATTTCATTTGTCGCAGCCATTGGATTAATGGGAAATGCTAAAGAGAGTATTACTTGGGCACTGTCTGGTTTTTCAAACAGCGTTATTTGGTTAATCTTTGCAGCATTTATGTTTGCTTTAGGATATAAAAAAACAGGTCTTGGAAAACGAGTCTCTTTGGTCATGGTTAAATATATGGGAAAAAGTTCTTTAGGATTGGGTTATGCGGTTGCATTTTCTGACTTAGTCTTAGCACCATTTATGCCATCAAATACCGCACGAAGTGGAGGTTCTGTTTATCCAGTAGCGATTAATATTCCTCATATTTTTAACTCTTATCCCGATAATGAGCCTCGAAAACTGGGTGCGTATATTTCGTGGGTTGCAATTGCCACCACGTGTATTACGAGTTCTATGTTTTTAACCGCACTTGCTCCAAACTTACTTGCAGTTGATTTGATTGCAAAAAGTTCTGGGCATGTTATTACTTGGGGTGAATGGGCTGCTGTTATGCTTCCACTTATGGTGCCTTTATTTTTAATCACTCCTTGGTTGATTTATGTTATTTATCCACCCACTCAAAAACAATCGCCAGAAGCTCCGGCTTGGGCAGCGGAAGAACTTAAAAAATTAGGGGCAATTACGTTTAAAGAGTACCTCATGGCAGGACTTGCAACCGTTGCATTATTTCTTTGGATTTTTAATAAAGAGTTTGGGATTGACTCAACCACGGTTGCGATTTGTATTGTTGCTATCATGGTTTTAACGAACGTTATTACATGGGATGACCTCATTTCAAATACTGCCGCGTTTAACGTCTTAATTTGGTTTGCATCGTTAGTTGCTATGGCATCAGGGCTTCAAAAAGTTGGGATTTTAACGTGGATTGGGGCTGGTACTCAAGCAACATTATCGGGATTAAGTCCAATGACGCTCATTGTATCATTATTGGTTATTTTCTTCTTGTTACACTACTTTTTTGCCAGTGTAACTGCACACGTAACGGCTCTTATTCCAATATTTATGGCAATTGCCGTTAATCTTTTAACACCAGAACAAGTCGTTCCATTTACGATTATTTTAGCAGGAAGCCTTGGGGTTATGGGAATTATTACTCCCTATGCAACAGGACCATCGCCAATATGGTATGGAGCGGGATATATTTCCCAAGCCAAATGGTGGGGATTAGGTGCCATTTTCGGAGCACTTTATCTTGCAGTTATTATTTTGGGAGCGTTTATATTTATTTAGTAAAGAGTGAAAAGTAAAAAGTGAGCAGTAAAAGGGAAAACTTTCTGCTCACTTCAATTTCTTAGGGCTTACTGTGAGCTTTCTTTAATTTAATCTTCCCATCAACTCCTCAACACCCAAACTCATCTTTGAAAAGGCAAACCACTTTTTGCCAAGGTCTTTCAGACTTGCTCCCAGATGATAAATCTCTTTCTGATCTAAAATGATAAATCTATCATGAGAGTTTTTAAAGGTTTTTAGTTCTATATTTTGATATTGTTTGGCGTATTTTTCATAGTCCAGTTTGAGTTGTTTGGTCATAGTATGGGTGTAAATGGTTATTTGTATAGTGGGGAATTTACTGAACAATGTTAAAACGGAGTCATCAACATAATTGTCGATTAAAATAATTTCACTCTTCGCAAGTTTCAGTAAATCATTGACAAAAGAGTAAGCGTCATACACTTGCCCATCATAGAAAATCCCTTGGGTTGGTTTGAGAGTTTTATCTTCTAAAGCTTCAAAAAGCTTATCAAAATTTTCATCATAATGAATTAATCTATTTTCTATTCTTTCAAATCGTTCAAATACAGATATATTTTGTGAAATTAGTTTTCGCATTTCAATAAAAGCTCTAATGATTTTTACACTCATAGTAACAGCCATTTCACTTTTTAAAATGGCACTTAACATAGAGACACCTTGTTCTGTAAAAGCATAAGGTGACCTTCGTAAACCCATTCTATCTGAATTGGAAGTCACAAATTGTGACCTTCAATTTTCAAATTCTTCTTTTGATAGCTGAAACATAAAATCACTTGGGAATCTTTTTATATTTCTTTTTACTGCTTGATTTAGGACTTTAGTTTCAACACCATAAAGCCAAGCCAAATCTTTATCTAACATCACTTGAAGATTTCTGATTGTATAAATCTTATCTTTGATACTGTTTTCATCTATGATTAAATCATTCATCCGATTATCCTTGTGCCAAATTTAAAAAATTCTAACACAAAAATAAATTTGGATTAAGAAATATTACAGATTGTCATATTTTTGTTTTGTTTATGAAAAAATAGTAAAAAATAATTTTTTAACTCTCTTTGTGCTTTTCTAATCTAGCAACGATTTCTTTAATTTTTTCTTTGTACAAATAAATGTCCTCTAATTTACTAATCGAATACTTTGTCTCTTCTTTTTCTACTTCATGTAAAGAAATATATTTTTGACTCGTATTAAATCGTAATCGGCAAATCCATTTTCTATTATTGTTATCTAGTAATACACCAAAATAACTTTTAGTATCTCGTCCAAATATTCTTGCTAATTCTGTTGTTTCTGCAAGAATTGACTTAACTATAAAAAAACCTTCTGTCTCTTCTTCCGTTGTAATAACTCCATCGTCATTTTCATCAAGACTTTCATCTTCTTTTTTATTAATCTCTACAGAAAGTTGAGACTTCAATGAATTAATCTTTTCTTGTGCCATATCATTTATAATATCACCAAATGCTGTTTTAATATAGCCTTTGAATTCATCAATTACTGCTTGAGTTTTCATTCTTTCAGTCGATTGAAGAGCAAAAAATCTCGCTAATTCATCACTTGGTTCAAGTGTTTCTTTTTTAAATATTTGTTTAATTAACGTAACATATTTTTGCTTATTTGCCATATTTAGTATTTTTTCTATATCAAGATTTTCTTTGGTAAATTTTTCTAATTCTTTAATATCTCTATCTTTAATATTAAGTAAATCAATAACCAAAAATGGTTTAGTGTCCATTTTATTTGTTTTTTCCATATCAGAATAAAATCTGTATTCTATTCCATTGGTTAAAATCCCGAATTTGCTATCTGTAACCGTATAATATCTTTCTAATTGCTTATCATGCTTATCTAATTGTTCAGTATGCGTTTTAACCTCAATAAGAATAATAGGAATACCTTCTCTTAAAATAGCATAATCAACTTTTTCGCCTTTTTTCTTACCAATATCTGCTGTAAATTCCGGAATAACAATATTTGGATTAAAAACATCATATCCTAACAAAGAAATAAATGGCATAACAAATGAATGTTTTGTTGCCTCTTCTGTTTGAACCTTGTCTTTCAATTCTTTTATCCTATTGGATAAGTCTTTAATTTTATCTATAAATTCCATGAAATTCCTTTGTTTGCTATATATGACAATATTATATATAAAATTGTTTAAACTAATGTTTAATGATAAACTTTTTTGCTATTTTAAAATAAGTGAGTAAAATGAAAGATTTATCGGTTGTAACAAATGACGATTTACAAAAGTTTTATGAAGTTATTTCAGAAAATGTGAAAAGAATTAGAAAAGAGAAAAATAAACCGCAATTAGATTTAGTCTTAGAAATGGGTCTAAAATCAACTGCATTTTATAGCAGATGTGAGAATTTTAAAGAAAATCACCATTTTAATTTAGAACATATTTACAAAATAGCCATTATTCTCGATGTTGAAATCAGTGAATTTTTTAAAAATATTAATACTCGTAAAAATATAAACTAATTTTATACTCTCTTGAAAGCCTAAAGGGTTCCACTTTCTTACTTTTTAATCTACATGATTTTGCCACTGTATTCAAGTATGGTCTCAAAAAAGTAAGCAAAAAGACTGACAAGTTGATGAATAAACAGAAATAAAATATACTCAGTTTAAACTCTCTTTAGTAAATTGAGTTTAGAAAAATTATAATCTTAGAAAATCAATAATGCAAATGTCCTTATCCCTTTTTTTCCAACATCTACAAAAGCTGAACGTTTATTTCTCTTTTCGGAAAAGAGTTGCAACTGTTTGAACATAAAAATATGCTGGGAGCATATTTTTATGTGAGTTTTGCGACTCAGAAAAGAGAAATAATAAGTGAGGGAACCCAAAGGGC
>JBAYZM010000066.1:0-10712 GCA_041672515.1 Arcobacteraceae bacterium | reverse complement strand
AAGATAAATTAGAAGAAAAACCCCCTTTGCGAAAACTGACAAAAACCTATTTGGATACTCATGAACTGTTAAAAGAAGCCAAAAGCATAGAAGACATTGCACTCATTCGTGATTTGGGAACAACTACGGTGCTATCGCATATTCAGTTGTTGTTTGAACACGGTAAAATTACCCAAGCACAAAAAGAAAAACTGCTAGAACCCTTGCATATTCCCCTTGGAATTAAACACTACATCGAACAAGGGTTGCAACTAGGAACGCTAAAAGAGTTGCACCACTATTTAAGTTTGTATGAACATTTGTATGGAACTAAAAAAGAGGAAATGAACAATGAACTTAGAGAATATTGATTTTAATGCGCTGTATATGCAACAAAAAGAGCGTTCAAGCTTTCAAATGAAAAGCAAAGAGTCTTGGGATAAAAAAGCCAGTTCAATGAACACCAAAGTGCATCACTCCATTTACAATGAAGAGTTTGTCCAATTACTTAATTTAGAACAGTGCGAAACATTGCTTGATGTGGGCTGTGGGGTGGGAAACTTATCTTTAAAAATTGCCCCAAAACTTAAAACACTCTATGCATTGGATTATTCGCCCCAAATGCTTCACTATTTGCAACACAATGCCAAAGAGCAACACATTGGCAATATTGTTACGCTGGAAAAGTCGTGGTATGACGCGTGGGACGATATTCCTTCTTGTGATGTGGTGATTGCTTCACGCTCAATGGAAGTTACAAATATGCAAGAAGCGCTGCTCAAATTACACCATAAAGCCAACAAAAGAGTCTATGTGTCGTATAAAGTAGGGGGTTCATTTGTGGATGAAGCCATTTTAAACGCCATGGGTAAAACCATTGTGAAAAAGCCCGATTATATCTATGTGGTCAATATCTTATATGCTTTAGGGATACGCTCAAGTGTTAATTTTGTCCGAAGTGAAGGGCGAAGTACGATTTACACATCTAAAGAGAAGTTTGTGGAGAGTATTCAATGGAGTTTAGGTGAGTTAACCACACCAGAGTTACAACGATTAGAAGCCTATTATGATAACTTAGATGAAACGAAGAAAACTCAAGAAGAGTATGTTTATTGGGCAGTTATTGCTTGGGAAAAGTGAAGTGTGCTTTGAGAAACAATGAAAGATAAATCCCACTAAAAATCAGTCCCATGCCTAAGAAATGATAGGTTTGTAAGGTTTCTTCTAAAAAAATATACGCCAAGGCTGTTCCAAAAACAGGCATAAGATGGGTAAATTGACCCGTCTTATCTGCTCCTATTTCTAAAATACCTTTATTCCAAAATAAAAATGACAAAATAGAGGGAAAAATAACCATAAACACAAGGATGTCGTAGTGTTTTTTAACGGTGATTAAATCAGCTGCAATACTTTGGGTTGAAAAAAGATAAAAAGGCAAAAGCAGTATAAATCCAATCACCACCATGGCAGTAAAAAATTGCATGGCACTGAGGTTAAGCGGTTTGTATTTTAACAGTACGGAATACAACGCCCAACTTAATGTTGCTAAAAGAATAAAAATATCACCACCATTGAGGCTAAAGGTGCTGATTTGGTTAAAGTCGCCTTGCAGAACAATAAAAATGACCCCCAATGTGGAAAGCACAATACCTATAATCTGATTTTTTGTAATAGAAGTTTTTAAAATAATAAACGATAAAAAAAGAACCAAAATAGGAAAAACAGAGTTAATCAGCAAGGCATTGGTTGCGGTGGTTTTTTCTAAACCAAAATACAACAGAGTATTAAAACAAACAATGGAAAAAAATGCCAACACAAAGGTGTAGACATAATGCTCTTTGATAACCCCTAAAATGGTTTTAAAATCTGAAATAAAAAAAGGAAGGACGCACAAAAATACACCCAACCAGCGGTAAAAAGCCAGAGTAATGGGTTCAAATTCATTATGTAAATAGCGTCCTAAGATAAAATTGGATGCCCAAAAAAGTACGCAAAGGGCGAGTAAAGTATAGATTCTAATTTTCATAATGCTCCTAAAATGAAATTATAGTAAATAAAAGATATAATTCAAGAAAAGTACAGAAGGTAAATTATGCAATACAGTACACAACGAATGGTTATGTATCCTCATTTGAACGCAGCGGGGATACTTTTTGGAGGTATGGCACTTTCATGGTTGGATGAAGATGCCATTATTTATGCCGCCAATTTGCTTGATACCAACCGAATTGCTACAGTTAAAATGTCGGAAGTCATTTTTAAGAGTGCGGCAAATATTGGGGATATTTTAATCTCAGGCGTGGCATTGGTTCGTATTGGAACAACCTCTATTACGGTTAAATGTGAATTGCGTAATAAAACAACCAATAATATTATTGTGCAAGTCGATGAGGTGGTTATTGTGGCATTGGATTACAATAAAAAACCAACGATGCACAAATTGGCACCCAAAGAGGATAACTAAAAAATTATTCTAAAATAAGTTCGTCAAAATCACTTCGGGTATTTTTGATGGCGTTATTTCCACGAGCTTTTAGCGTATACACAAACGATATTTTAGGATTTAGCGTGTTGTTTTTACTGGCATGGTGCAATGTTTTACAATGAAACAAGACCACATCACCTTGATGTAACAGTGTATGCACTTTGGTTTTGATGAGTTCAATATTACGTGGGTGGTCATCTAAAAAATTGCTTTGAGTATCAAATTGTTCTTTTGAAAACGTCATGAGGTGAGAAGCTGGAATAAACTCTAACAGACCATTGTCTAAATACTCATCGCCTAAAGCCAACCACACGGAGAGTAAATTATCGTTTTCAAAATTCCAATAACGTACATCTTGGTGCCAATAGGTTCGAGTGCTTTCTTTAGGCATTTTTGTCATAATAGAATTATGATGAGCCAGAGTTAAAACAGGCGTGTCGTTTAAAAGCTGTTGTAAGATGGGTTGAATGGCTTTGTGGGTCATCCACTCTTGAAATACGGCTTCTCGTTGGTAGACTTGTCGAAGTCGTCGTACGGTAACTTCTTGGGCAGTTATTTGTGAATACTCTTGTTCACTCTCAATGGGAGCAATTTTTTGTTCTAAATGCCATTTTGCTTTTTCTAAAATCGCTTCACATAACGTGGGATTGGCAAAATTTCTTAAAACCAAAAAACCATTTTTTTTAAATTCATTTATTTGTTCAACATTAAGTTGCATAGATACTCTTTAGAGAAAATTTGTGTAATTCTATACAAATAATGATTAAAAAAGTAAGTAGTAAGAAGCAAGTAATGAGAAGTTTTACCACTTTCTTTTTACTTCTCACTTCTTACCATTTCTTATTTTTTACTCTTCAAAATCTTTGAATCCACCTTTTTTCATATCTTCAAAACTGTCACCATCGTCATCGTAATAATCGTCGTAGTCTACTGTGAAAATTTTAGGATAACCTAACCGTACCAACTCTTTGTCTAAATTCTCTTCTGTCAATCTATTTTTGACTTTAGCAATGATCGTTTCAATATCTTCTTCTTTCACATCATTGGCTCTAAGTTCATAAATAATCGAATTCATAATCAACCTTTTATTTGAAATAAATTTAATTTAGTATTATTTAACAATGGCATCGTGCCATTGAACTAATGTTAACCGATATCCACTTTTGACCTCTTTGACTTCATGGGTAAAAATTGGATTACTCAAAAACAAAATCATATCACCGGCTTGGGGTTTATATGTGATATTTTCTTTATTTTCATCATATAAGTAGTTAAATACTAATTCACCTCCACTAAAACTGTTATTTAAGGTATTTTCTTCATTGTTTGAAGTGATACATAAAACGGATGTTACTTTTCTTTGAGGAGCAACATTGACAAACCCAACAACCGCATCATCCTTTAACAACACATTAGAATCATCACTGTGGGCTTTATAAAAAGAGCCTTGGGTGTACTCTAAAACTTGTATGGGAGTTGATGTGGTTAATGCCACACTGAAAAAATCTTCAATCTTTTTTTGGTGTGCAAAAAAGCTCGTTTCGTACACGGTTTTGTACGGTTCAGTAAGCGCATAAATTTTTGTTTTTCTTATTTGTTTATTGAGAGTCTCTTCTAAAGAAAGCGCATTTTTTTGTCGAATGGTAGCATCTTGTGCATCGTCATTGTGTTGAACGGCATGAACAATCTCTTCGCATGTGCTTTTAGGTAAAAAGTTTTTAATAATTAAATAAGGATATTCATAATAGGGATTTGGCAAAAGTTTATTTTGGAATTCCAAATCAATTAAAAAATCATCACAAAAAATTTTATTGCTTATTTGAGTCATTATTGTAACTGCTTATAAAGATTGGTTAAATCCCCTAAAACCCAAACGTCTATAATTTTTCCCTCTTTAAATTTAAAAAAAGAGGCGCCATTATATTTAATTCTGTTGCCTGTTGGCTCAAAATCAAAGAGTCTTCCTTTATGTGTGCCATTATAAATGGCTCGAACAGCAATATAGTCATTTTCACATACCATAAGCTCAATCCCATGAAACAAGTTTGGAATACCTGTTAAAATTTTATCCATATAGTTTTCAAACTCTTGTTTCCCTGCGGCATTAATATCCAGTGAACCGTGAAATGTAATATTGTCATCAAAAAGAATATCAATATACTTTTTATTGTTTTTATTCCACAACTCTTCATAATAAAGTTTCACTAAATCTTTATTTGATTTTGGTTTCAATTCTTTCCTTTCTTTTTTGTTTGGTTTTCTTCGATAATTTTATCATTTTTTTTACGAAAATTAACAGATTTATTGCGCTTTAATCTTCTGTTTTATGTATAAGTTCTTTAAAATAAAAAGAACGGTCTTTATAGATAAAACAGAAGCCGTCTCTTCAACGGTGTGATACCCTGTTGTGGGTATTTGCAATGTGGTACCTTGAATACTTCCGTGTGATTCTTTAACAATTCGTCCAAGTTCCGTACTTCCCAATGAAAGCAACGATTGGTTGTTTTGTTGTCTGATTTTATTTTTTTCTTGTATGTAAACATCTTTGCACGAAAAATCAATGCTGTATTGATGGCAAAAGTTTTTTAACGTTTTCAATAAAGGGGATTTGAATCGTGCATTGGCATCTCTGTTTCGTAAAACAATTTGTTGAACATCGGCTTGGGCACGTGTGTCGTAGGGACTGGTATCTAAAACAAGCAGTTCATTGGTGGAGAGTTTGTGTTTTCTAAACCATTCATAAATATATCGCCACGATTTTCCTGCTTCTTCTTGTGCAGTAAAAAAAGCCGTTCCTTGATACCCATTTTGGTACAAGTAAATAATAATAGCAGCACTAATGACGTTGTCCAATTGAGCAGAAAGCAAATGGTTGTCATTTTTAAGTTTATCACTAAACGCAATAGGCGTTCCGGGTAAAAGGTGAGATAAACCTTTGATTTCAAAAATTAAGTTGTTGATCTCTTCGCACATATACGCATTGGTGATTTCTCCAATACCTAAATAGCCGCCACCCCAAGGCTCATACGCTTGAACTTTTTGATTTAAGTATCGAGAAGTAATCAGTTGGAAAGTTTGTTCAGAAACAGAATTTCCGGTTAAATCTGAACGGTTTTTGGCTAAAAATGCGGCAAACTGAAACTCATTGGGTCCGGTGCAAACCAATCCGTGTCGGTCAATGTGCGCACTTAACATTCCATGAGTAGGATGTTTTCCTTGTGCTACTAATAAACCATCGTAGTATTGTGTTGTAATACCCAACTCTTCTAACTCTCGTTTTAAATAGAGAAAAAAGGCTTGTTCTGAACCTATAACCGAAGGGATGCGGATTAACTGTTTTAACATATCCAAAAAAGAGATAAAGTTACTGACAGACTCTATTTCTTCAAGGGATTCTTTTTTATTTAATTTGTTCATTTTATTTTTGACTTATTACTTTATCGGCTAAGGAAGCTAAATCATCAATACTTAATTTTACGGTAGATTTGATTAAAGATTCAAAGCTTAAATTGTGTTTAGTAAGTAATGCAGAGGCAGCAGTGTAATTTCGGTTGTATTTAATTTCATACACCACTTCATTGACTTTATCTTTCAAGATTTGCATTTCTCTCTCTTTACTACTGGATACATTATCATCAATCATTTTATTGCTTTAAAAAAAATGTTGGGAGTGTTGAATTATTCTTCACTCTCTTTTTTTAAAAGACACTCTTCATATAACTCTTCACATTTTGAGTAACATTTATCGTTCTCACTGTTGGTATTATCATCACACTCGACAATACATTTATCATAAACACCATCGCACTCATCATCGACAAACATTTCATCGCTGATTCCAATATCTTCATGAGGTGCAGGTGCTACTTTGGGGTCATCATTTGCTTGAAGCATTAGGGTAAATACAACACAAGCCATCAACAAATACTTTAACATTTATTCTCCTATTTTGACAATAAATTAAAAAAATTATACTCTTCATCTTCAGAGTAAAACAACTCTTCAAAAACAGTTTCAAAGCCTTGTTACAACAAGCGATTGAAGCAATTTTTAGGAGACATATTTGACATATGTTCCATTTAACTTACGAATTATAAACTAAAAGTGAAAAAAAATTCCAAAAAATGATTAGAAAAATATTTTTTTTAGTAAAAGCCCCATTTTATGGGCGTTTAAGCAGTGTAAATTTTAATAAATTTTTACTATTTGTAGGGGGAAAAGTCAGTGTTTGGGATGAAATTTAGTTTGTTTTTAATTTTTTCATCGCATCGGCTAATTTGGCTATGTCAAAAATATCCAATTTGAGTGTTTTAGAAATGATTTGAGAAAGAGAAATATTGTTCTCCATTGCAATTTTTGCCCCTGTGGTATAGTTGTGATTGGTGCGTATTTCATTGGCAACTTGTAAGACAATATCATAAACAGAATCGGGCAATCGGTAGGTTTCTGATTGAGTATTTTCTTTTTTAATCATAATAAACCTTTCAACAAATAAGTGTAATTATAATATAAAAAAAGGGAAAAGCTATTGGCTTTTCCCTTTTTTACGATATTTACGAATATTTTATAAAATGCTTGATTTAATGACCATCATTTTTTCGTTTGACATCTCTTCCATACTGTGGTGAATTCCACCCATTCCAAGTCCTGAAGATTTTGCTCCACCAAATGGCATCCAATCCACTCTAAACGCAGTGTGGTCATTAACCATTACTGCTGTTGCATTGAGTCGTTTAACACATTTTAACGCGGTGTCTAAATTTTTAGTAAACACAGCCGCTTGAAATGATACTTCTAAGCTGTTTGCTCGTTTAATGGCATCTTCAATATCGTTGTATGAGTAAATACAAACAACGGGTCCAAATACTTCTTTAGTAGAAACCAAAGCATCATCAGCTGGGTTTACAATAACCGTTGGTTCAAAACAAGAAGCAGAAATTCGTTTTCCACCCGCTAATATTTTTCCCCCTTTGGTTACGGCTTCATTCACCCACTCTTCAACTCGGTTAACTTCATTGTGGTTAATAAGAGGACCAACTTCTGTTTTAGGGTCTAATTGGTTTCCTACAACTAATTTTGAAGCATAAGCAGCTAATTTAGAAGCCACATCATCACAAATTGATTCGTGAACAAATACTCTTTGAACGGAAACACACACTTGTCCTGCATGGTAGAAACCACCTTTTCCAATTGAAGGAATCAATTCCGCAATATCGGCATCTTTTTCTACAATAACGGGTGCCACTCCACCGTGTTCTAACGCGACTCGTGTACCATTTGCCACTTTAGAGTTTAAGTACCAACCCACAGAGCCTGAACCAATAAAAGTTAAGAAGTTGACTTTAGGACTCGTTGCCAGTAATTCTCCTGCTTCTCGTCCACATACAACCGCTTGCGCCCAACCATTTGGAAGCCCCGCTTCTTTTAATATTTCTACTAATTTAATTGCACTCATTGGAGTTTGAGTTGCTGGTTTAATAATCACTGAACATCCCACGGCAATAGCAGGTATGACTTGATGTATGGCTAAGTTAAAAGGATGATTAAATGCAGAAACGGCAGCAACAACACCAATAGGTTCTTTAAAAGTATACGCGATTCTATTGGCACTGCTTACAGTGTGACCCATAGCTATCTCTTTACCTTCAAACGCACCTAAATGTTCAATAGCCAGTTTAACACCATTGATTGCTCGTTGAATTTCTACTTTAGAATCCATGTACGGTTTTCCACCTTCACTGGCACAAAGCAGTGTTAACTCTTCAATTTGTGAAGACATGATTTCCATAACTTTTTCTAAAATTTCAATTCGTTTGTACTTTGGTAACGCTTTAGTGTGGTCTAAAAAAGTAGCACTGGCTAAGTTAATAGCACTTTGTACTTCTTCAAGTGAACTAAATGGGACAGTTCCAACGACTTTTCCGTCAAACGGTGATGTTACTTCTATTGTATTCATTCTTTTCCTTTTATTCGTTTTGTTGGGCTTATCGTGTATGTCTTATAACATACACGTTTTATTGGCTAATAAATCATTTAAAATGGCATGGTTCAGTGAATAATCAACGGCTAAGTCAATTAAATGTACCCCTTTACCATTAACACATTTTTTCAATGTTTCAGCAAAATCTTCACACGAAGTTGGTCGATGACCGGTTGCTCCATAAGCTTCTGCATATTTAACAAAATCTGGGTTCCCTAAGTCAAGTCCAAAGTTTTGGAATCCCATACCAGCTTGTTTCCATTTAATCATACCATAAGAGTTGTCATTTAAAATGATAACGGTCAAGTCAAGATTTAATCGAACCGCCGTCTCCATCTCTTGTGAGTTCATCATAAATCCACCATCACCACACACTGCAACGACTTTTGAATCGGGGTTAACCATTTTTGCAGCCATTCCAGAAGGAAGTCCTGCTCCCATTGTAGCTAAAGCATTGTCGAGTAAAAGTGTATTGGGTTGTGCACATCGGTAGTTTCTTGCAAACCAAATTTTATATACGCCATTATCTAATGTCACAATATCTTTTTCATCAAGAGTTTGTCGGATAGTTCGTACAGCTTTTTGTGGTAAAATTGGGAATCGTGTATCGCCAAAATATTTACTCAATCGGGTTCTGATTTCATCAGCCAATCGAATATAGTAATCAAAATCCCAATGCTCTTGTTTAGAAATGGCGGTTGTTAATCCAATTACATTTGAAGCAATATCACCAATAACATCTAATTGTGGGAAATAGGTATCATCCACTTCCGATGGAAAAAAGTTCACATGAATAACTTTGGTTGCATCGGGTGTATTTTCCATAAAAAAAGGTGGTTTCTCAATTACATCGTGACCCACATTAATAATTAAATCGGCTCTTTCAATGGCACAATGGATAAAGTCATCTTTTGATAAGGCAGCTGTTGACAGACACAATTTATGGTTTTCATCAATAACCCCTTTTCCCATTTGAGTAGAGAAAAATGGAATACCAGTTTCATTGACAAAGTTAGTTAAGGCATCACCAATTCGGTTTCGGTTTGCACCAGCACCCACAAGTAATAGCGGTCGTTTTGCTTTTTCAATCATTTTTACAGCATCTGAAATAGTATGTTGATCGGCTTTTGGATATCGTACATGTTGAACGGGATAAATATTAAATTCTACATCTTCATCGGCAATATCTTCGGGTAATTCAATATGAACAGCCCCTGGTCTTTCAGTAGTTGCTAATTTAAAGGCTTCTCTTACCATTGAGGGAATGTTGTTTCCATTTACAACAGTTTTTGCATATTTTGTTACTGGTTTCATCATGTTAACGATATCAACAATTTGAAATCGTCCTTGTTTAGATTTTTTGATGGGTTTTTGACCGGTAATCATCATCATAGGCATTCCCCCTAATTGTGCGTAAGCAGCTGCTGTTACAAAGTTTGTTGCACCAGGTCCAAGTGTTGCTAAACACACTCCTACTTTCCCTGTTAATCTTCCATAAGTTGCAGCCATAAATCCTGCACCTTGTTCATGTCTTGTTAAAATAAGTCTAATATTTGATTCTCTTAATGATTCTAAAAAGTCCAAGTTTTCTTCACCAGGAATACCAAAAATATATTCAACACCTTCGTTTTCTAAAGCTTTAACGAATAAATCAGAAGCTTTCATATTTTCTCCAATTTTTTAATTTTCGTTAGTTTCTCAAAATCTATGTTAAATGAAAATTAAACATAAATTCTACATTGAGAAAGGAATGGTAAATCAAAGCTAAAAACAAGCATTTAAGAGGATAAAAGAGTCTTTTTGAACCCTTTTCAATTTGAAGTTTGAGTAAAAAAGTTACTAAATAGTGGTATAAAATGCCTTAGTGCCTATTTTATGGCATTTACAAAAATGTAAATCTTTTTTTGAACATTTTTTGTGCAGTGTTACTTTATTACTCGAAAAATGACACAAATATTAAAAACTTAACACCCTGTTTCTTTCAGTAAATTTTTCCAAAAAGTTCCAAATGAATCAAATACAAACGCGTATCAAATTCAACTTGAGCATAATCATTTTGTAAAAAGGTACACAAATTATAAAATGCTTTGTCATGCTCTTTTTCTTTGAGATGCGAAAGTTCATGCACCACAATCATTTCTAAAAATTTTTCGGGCATATTTTTAAACACATTGGCGATTTTGATCTCATTTTTGGCTTTGAGTTTTCCGCCTTGTACGCGTGAAATAAAAGTGTGAGTTCCTAATGCATTGTTGACTTGTATTTTGC
>JBAYZM010000065.1:0-10866 GCA_041672515.1 Arcobacteraceae bacterium | reverse complement strand
ATGCCATTGCCAATTTGGCTAAAAAAGAAGTAACACCTGAAGTGAAGGCTATTTTTGGTGAAAATATTGCTTTTGGAAAAGAGTATATTATCCCTAAACCTTTTGACAAACGGCTTATGGTAGATGTTTCAAGTGCAGTTGCCTTTGCTGCTATAAAATCTGGCGTAGCAAAAATTACCGATTTGGATTTGGAAGCGTATAAACTCAAACTCTCTAAAATGGTCTAAATTTTAAGAATTAAACTATTTAATGGTATCATTGCAAAAAATTTAACAATGATACCATTTATAGGACACCGATGAAAGAGTATATACTACTAATAGATACCACAGATGCAAAAGGTTTGGTATACAATGTATCTAAAATACTTTATGCAAACAACTTAAACATTGAACAAAACTCCGAGTTTGTCGATGAAGAGACAAAAAAATTTTTTATGCGAAGTGTTATTTCTGGGAATGTCAATAAAGATTTACTTTTAAAAGAGTTAAAAGAAGTTTTACCTAAAGACTCAACGATTAAACTCAATACCAATCAAAAAAAAGATATAGTGATTTTAGCTACCAAAGAATCCCATG
Organism: Arcobacteraceae bacterium; assembly: GCA_041672515.1. GTDB lineage: Bacteria > Campylobacterota > Campylobacteria > Campylobacterales > Arcobacteraceae > Marinarcus. The sequence continues at coordinate 10,288 of JBAYZM010000065.1, read as the reverse complement.
TTTTAGGGGATTTACTCATACGTTATTTTGATGGTGAGCTTAATGCCAACATTAAAGCCGTCATTGCCAACCACGATTATTTAAAAGATTTGGTTGAGAAGTTTGGTATTCCTTTTCATTGTATCAGTGCAGAAAATATGAGTCGTGAAGAACACGAAGATTTAGTGATAACACAAATCAGTGAATACAATCCCGAACTCATTGTGCTGGCAAAATATATGCGTATTTTAACTTCCAAATTTGTAGACGCATTCCCTAAAAAAGTGCTTAATATTCATCACTCATTTTTACCGGCATTTATTGGGGCAAATCCTTATAAACAAGCCTATCAAAGAGGTGTGAAGATTATTGGAGCCACCGCACATTATGTTACTGATGATTTGGATGAAGGTCCAATTGTGGCTCAAGATGTAGTCCGAGTTGATCACACTTATTCATGGCAAGATATGCGACGAGCAGGACGAAATGTGGAAAAAGTAGTACTCTCTAATGCCTTACAACTGTTATTGGACGATAAAGTATTTGTATACGGCAATAAAACGGTTGTATTGTAATGTTTAATATTGTTTTACTCGAACCCAGAATTCCGGGTAATGTTGGAACAATTGGACGATTGGCATTTGCTTTAAATTGTACTTTGCATCTTATCAAACCCTATGGTTTTGGCGAAATTACTGAAAAAGAGGTACGACGAGCAGGACTTGATTATTGGTTTGATTTGGATGTGCGTGAATATGAGAATATTGAAGCCTTTTGGGCAAGTAATCCTTTAAGTTCTCACCACTTTTTTGCAACAACCAAAACCACACAAAACTATTTTGATGTGAAGTACAACGTGGGTGATTACTTCTATTTTGGAAGAGAAGATGCAGGACTTCCTGAAAGTTTATTGGCACAACATGAAAAAGGGTGTATTACCATACCTATGACCAACAACGCACGAAGTCTCAATATTGCGAACTCTGTTTCTATTGTGGCGTATGAAGCCTTACGACAAAATTTTAGCAGTTTTAAATAAGGTTATTATTCAAACTGCTTTTTTGCTTTTTTAAGAAGTTTATTCACCACATTTAACTCATCTTCTAAAATCGATTTTTCTTTGTTCTCTAAGTTTTTTTTGCTCAGTTTGTCTTTGATTCTTTTACGTTTAGCTTTGAGCTTTTCAATGATTTCTTCGAGTTTTTCTAACTTCTTTGCTTTAGGTTGGTCATCTTTTTTGAAAAAACAGTTCATTTTCTCAATGAGTTTTTTAATCTTCATTTTCTTCTCCTAGTTCAAGTAAGACATCGTCTTCTACCCATAATATCATAGTAATGTCGATTAATCGTTTACAAATGTATAATCCAAAGGAAGCATCGTTAATCAGTGACGTTGCCATGGTGGTATCGATTTTTTTATTTCGTATGAGTTCATCGATTTTTCCATTTTGGATTAAATCCAAAGCATTGAGCCGATGTTTTAAGGTTTCAATTCTTGACATTCGGTCAATATCGTCTAAATGGGTTGTTCGTAAGTATTCAACTTCTCTTAGTGTATTGGCAATCACTTCTCGAATGGCGTCGTATTCATTTTTAATGTACTCATTTTTACTGTTAGAGTAAAAGTTAATGTTTTTTTGTAACTCTTTAATATCTTTTAAAGATTTGATGATTTTCCGTGAAGCGTATTTGAGTCTGCCGACGATTTTAATCTCCTCTTCATTCATATTTTGTTGTGCAAGGGAAGAAAAACGAATGATTTCACCAAAGAGTTGTTTGAGATTTTCTTTATAAATTTCATCAATATTGGTTTCAATTTTTGTTTTTGATTTTTTGATAATTTCTTGGATATTGTTTTGACTAAAAATATCATCTCGGTGTAAATTCATGGCATGAGAGATGGCTTTAAGCGATTGAAGATATAAGTTCATAACCTCTTTTCGGATATTAATAATGGCAGCTTTTGGTATTCCAATAACCTCATCACTCAAATATAAAGGTTTACTTTTTGCTTTTATTTTTGGAATAAATAAAGTTTCTAAATAAGTCACCATTTTTTGTGTAAATGGAGCAACAAGAATAATTCCCGTAACGTTAAACAAAGTATGAAAAATAGCAAGCTTAATGACATAATTATCTTCACTGACATTAAAAATAGAGGCAACATAATCAACAATTTCTGCCATTTGATAAATAAAAATAAACGCTACTAATGCTGTAATAGCATTAAAAATAAAGTGAGCAACCGCGAGTCTTTTTCCATTTTCATTGGAAGCCAGTGAACCTACAATTGCAGTAAGAGTTGTTCCTATATTTGCACCAATTGAAATGGCTAAAGCATTTTCATAGACAATTTGTTGACTTACTAAGGCTGCAATAACAATAGCCATAGTTGCTGCACTGGATTGAATAATAACAGTGGCAATAATTCCAATTAAAATGTAAACCATGACTCCAAGATAGCCATTCATAGAGTATTGCGACAAGTTAATGGTATCTTTGAGTGTTTCAAATCCATTCATCATATACGAAATACCTAAAAAGATAAATCCAACTCCTAAAAGAATATTGCCTGCTCCTTGATATTTCGTGTTTTTAGAAAATCGTAATGTAACTCCAAAAATAAGCATGGGCATAGCATAATAAGCAATATTGATTTTTAATCCAAAATAAGAGACAAGCCATGTTGTTGTTGTACTTCCTAAATTTGAACCAAAAATGACGCCAATGGCTTCACTTAAACCAATTAATCCTGCACTTAAAAAAGAGAGCATGATCACGCTGGTCAAGGTTGAACTTTGGACAATTGAAGTGGCAATTGCACCTGTAGCAATTGCTTTTGGTAACGTATTTGTAAAGTTTTCTAAAATTCTTTCTAAGGTGCTTCCTGAAAAGAGTTTAAACCCTTCATCCATGAAGTACATTCCAATAAGAAAAATAGCAATACCTGCTACAATAACTTTTGCATTTTCATTTGAAAGTACAAAATAAGCAAGACATAACAATAAACAAGAGAAAAGAACTTTTTTTAACATGAGCGTAAAACCCTTATAGCGTTTTGAAATTTAGGAATTATATTATAAATAGAGTTATAAACACAATATTTTATGTAAGTTTCAATTGGCTACAATTTGTTGCTTATTTGAAAGGATACACTGTGAATATATTATTGCTGGAAGACGATACCCTTTTTGCCCAAAGTATTGAAGATTGTTTAGAAGAAGAGGGGTTTAATATTGATATAGCACATGATGGCGAAGTGGCATTAAGTAAAAACTTTCACAATAACTATGACTTATATTTGTTAGATATTAATGTGCCCAAACTTAATGGTTTGGATTTTTTAAAAGAGTTACGTGCTATTAATGATGAAACGCCTGCTATTTTTCTAACCTCATATCATGATAAAGAGACCTTAAAAAAAGGTTTTTTAAATGGTGCGGATGATTATTTAACCAAACCTGTTGATTTGGACGAATTGATTTTACGGATAAAATCATTGCTTAAAAGAAGCAATAAACACATCAATGTGGTTAAATTTGATAATGGTTTGGAATTTAATCCTTTAACTAAACGAATGTATGAAAATGGGGTGGATTTAAACGTGCCTATTAAAGTGGTTAATTTATTTGAATTGTGCTTAGAAAACAAAGAAGGGATTATTACCAAAGAGATGATTATTTCAAAACTTTGGAGCTGTTCTCAAGAGTACAGTGAAGGTTCTATTAGAGTATATATTAACAACTTGAAAAAAATTGTTGGTAAAGAGTGTTTGAGCAATGTAAAGGGAATAGGGTATAAAGTTGAGTTCTAAAAAAAGAAACTTTTTAATATCCAATTCAATCGTCATTGCTTTTATTACCATTTTAGTTTTGATTTTAAATTACTATTTGGTGCATATTTTTGGCTTTACTCAAGATAATTTTATGTTGATGACAGTTTTTTTGATTGTTGTTGCAGTGGTATTAAATATTATATTGAGTAAACCTTTGTTAGAACCTTTGTTTAAAGGCGAAGCCAATTTAGAAAAAAAAGTCAAAGAGACGCTTCATGAACTTAATATTCCTGCTTCTACCATTCAAATCAACGCGCAAATGCTTGAAAAAAGTTTGAGTGATGAAAAGAGTTTAAAGCGTGTACACCGAATCAAAGAAGCTACCAATGAGCTTTTGAAACTCTATAATCAAATGGAGTATGAGATTAAAAAAGAGATTGACAAAATCGATTACGATAATTTTAATGCGCAAGAAGTCTTACAAAACTCCATTAATAAGTTTGAAGATATTAAAAACGGCATTACGATTGAACTGGATATTCCCTCTTTGGTGTTGCACACCGATAAAAATGGATTTCAAAAAGTGTGCGACAATCTATTGTCCAATGCCATAAAATACAATCATCCCAAAGGCAGCGTGAAAATCAATTTTCACAAAAACTTTTTAAGTATTTATAACAGTGGAAAAGCCATAGAGACACAAAATATTTTTCATATTTTTGAGCAATACTATCAAGAAGACAGCAACAAAAAAGGTTTTGGATTGGGACTTCACATGGTCAAAGAGTTTTGCGATAAACATGGTATTGAGATTAAAATCGACTCCAATAGCAATGGCACAACCTTTTTCCTTAATCTTACAAATATTCTTAAATAAATATTAAAATTAAAAATTAACACTTTCTTAACACATCTTTCTTAATATTCTAAAAAATATTAAGGAAAAAGATGAAAAAATCAAATTTGTTGTTAACTTTTTTATTGGCAAGTACAATTTCTTATGCTGATATTGTCAAAACTTTAGAAACCATCAGTGTCGAATCCTCTACCATTGATGATAAGTTTATGGATAAAAAAAGTGAAGTTTCCAGTGTTGCCAATGTATCGGGTGAAAAAATCGATGAAGCGCATATCGAAAATATTCAACAAGTCTTACAGCAAATTCCAGGAATAACTTCAGAAATAAAAAGTGGTGATTCGTTAAAGATTCATATTCGTGGTGTTGAAAACCAAATGTATATGGGAGAAAAACCTGGAGTTGCAGTGGTGATTGACGGTGTTCCCGTATTTGAAAGAACGGGTGCGGTTAATATTGACCTTGATAATATTGAGTCCATTAAAGTCATCAAAGGGGGTGCGAGTTATCTGTTTGGTGACGATGCGTTAAGTGGAGCCGTGATTATTACGACTAAACGAGGCGCCCATTATGCCAATAACTTTGCCACCATAGAAAGAGGTAGTTTTGGGTATGAAAAACTTTTAGCTCGAACGGGTTATGCCAATGACGATGTAAGTTTTCATATTCAAGGAAGCGAACGAAAAGCCGATGGCTATTGGGAAGATTCCGGTTACAGTGCAAAATATTTTAATGGAAAATTGCAATACTACATTGATGACAGTTCCGATATTACCTTTGGAACGGAATACTCCAAACGAGAAAAAGACTCACACGGAACCGTGGGTGGGGTGACTGAAGCCAAAAATAATCCAACCAGTGCATTTACTCGGGATATGGAAAGTCGTGATTATACCCGAATGTACGATGTAGATTTATTGAAACTTTTTACAACCTATTCCAAAGATTTTGCCAATAATTCCAATTTGTTACTGAGTGCTTATATCTATACCGATGAGACGTATTATTGGTCGGCACCACAAACACGAAATGCAGCAGGTGCTTTGGGTACGTATACCGACAAAGATTATACGATTGATAACTTTTATGAACAAACCCAAACGGGAGTGAAAAGTGAATACCGAACGTCTCATGAACGTTTTGCAACGCTTTTAGGGCTTGATGTCAGAGACAATGAGTATAAAAATCGAACCGTTAACAAAGTCAGTTATAAAACAAGTGCTTTTTCAGCACTTAATGTGGCTGGAGCAGAAAAAAGTAATGATATAACCGATGAAAACGTCTATGCTATTTATGGAGAATACAAACAACAACTCACCCAAAAATTAAGTACAACCTTCAACGCACGATACGATATGATTCAACTGGATTATGAGAATCAACTGAACCATCAAACATTGAACAAAGATTTTAATGTTTATTCCTATCGAGTGGGTACGAACTACGACCTCAGTGATAAAAATTCACTTTTTGCCAATTATTCAACGGGATTTAGAGCTCCCACGATTAACCAACTTTTTGCAGGTGATGTGAGTGCGTGGGGAAGTACAGAAAATAACGAGAACTTAAAAGAGGAAAAATCGCACAACTATGAAATCGGAACACGAGGATATGCCAATACCTTATTTTATGAAATTTCACTGTTTAGACTCGATAGAAAAGATTTTATCATGAAAAGTTCGGGGAATTATGGCGCTTCAACCAGTGAAATATGGGATAATATTGGAGGGGCGAAACATCAAGGATTGGAAGTTGCTATCAACGATAAATTAACACAAAAACTCAAATACAATATGGCATATACCTTTTTAGATGCCCGATTTACCGATTATAAAAATTTTGGAATACATTTTGATGCCAATGGGAATGGACGTGTAGATGCCGGAGAAATTAGTTCATCGGACGTGACAGGCAATAGAATTCCACGTACTCCCAAACACACATTAAACGTTGTGTTGGATTATGAAGTCATCCCAAAACTCAATTTTATTTCAGAAATTAACAGCAAATCAAACTATTTTGCCGATGACTTAAATACCATTAAAATCGACAATACGACTACGTTAAATCTGCTTTCTACGTATAAAATGAAAGTGAACAGCTATGATTTAACCCTTTTTGCTCGAGTGGATAATGTATTTGATGAGTTCTATTATAATACAGCCCGTGCCAGTGGTGACAGAAATGGCGATTTGGTGTTCAATCAAGAAGATTTATCATTAACCGTGAATCAAGGAACAACCTTTACCACCGGTTTAGCTTTAAAATTTTAATAAAGGATTATAATGGTTAATTTTATCAAACGAGACAACAATGATATTTACAAAATGCCTATTTTAGGCTTTTTATTTAAGAATAAAAGGTTTTTATTGGTCTTAAAAGTGTTTATAACTTTTTTGTTTTTCTATGCCATTATTTTTGGTTTTATCAATCCAAGCAGTGAAAATATCTTTACGACGGGATTGTTTTGGGGATTGTTTTGGCCATTTTTTATGGTGGTAAGTTTAGGAAGCATGGGACGAATCTTTTGTGGCATTTGCCCGCATGGTTTTTTGGGAAAATATTTGACCAAATGGGGTTTAAATAAAAGTATGCCCAAAGCCTTACAAAACCCAATGATTGGAGGAATGATTCTCATTTTGGGTTGGTGGTTGGTCTATTATATGTACCCCAATATTTATAAAACACCTAATGCTACCGCACTGTTTTTCACGGTTTTAACGTTGATTGCTTTTGTGTTTTTCTTTGTGTTTAAGCAGATGAGTTACTGCAAATCGATTTGCCCCATTGGGATTTTAACCCGAGCTTTTTCAAAAGTAGGGTTTACGTGGTTGGGAAGCTATAAAAGTGCGTGTAATGAGTGTAAAACGTTTGATTGTGCAAAAGTGTGTTCGTATAATCTTAAGCCTTTTACGTTTGATACAAAAAACTCTATGGAAGATTGTACGTTGTGCATGGATTGCAGCAGTGCGTGTGAAGCAATCAGCTTTAAAGTGAAAAAACCCTCTTTTAGTTTGTTTGAGAAGTTTAAATATCTTAAATCGGAAGTGTGGATTATTTTACTTATAACGGCCAGTATCAGTATTACCATGGGATTTCACCATGCCTTAGGAAGAAGTGCGATTGTAGAAGAGTTTATTTGGGTTAAAACGGCACGTTATTTTGAATCGTTTATTGATTTTGGTTCAATGGATACCGTGGGATTATTTGCCTTCCTTTACGCCATTTTAGCCACCGTTGTTTTGAGCATGGGAGGAATGTATGTGGGCGCTAAAATCATGAAACTTGAATACAAAGAGGTGTTTTATACCTTGGGATTTGCGTTTGCACCGTTGTTTATTATTGGTGGGCTTTCTCATTTGTGGGAGTTTTTCTTTTATCACACCGCAAGTAATATTACCAATGCTTTTATTCAAGCCTTTGCTTTGCCTTTTGGTTACATAGAACCTCTTGCCACACGAAAAGATACGTGGGTGCATATTTTTGGTGTGTTTAATTATTTAGCTGCTATTTGGGCATTTGTGATTATAATTGTGCGTTTAAAACTTTTAAAATCTGGTTCAATACGAAAAATGATTGCTTTGCCTTTTGTGAGTGCGTTAATTCTTTTTTATCTGGGATTGAATTTTTATAAGATTTATATTTTTAAAGAGTATGGTGTGCAACAAAGAGGGCATAATCATGCGCAAATGATAGAAAAAGAGAGTAAATAGTATGGACATTGAACTGTTAAAAAATTTGGTGGATTATGGGGTAATTGCCCTTTTGGTGTTGATGAGTTTTATTTCGGTGTGGTTTTTTATAGAACGACTCTTTTTTTATAAAAGCTTAGATGTAAGCGTTTTTAAAACCAAAAAAGCTTTAGATATTGCCTTGACCAAACATTTGTCGGTTATTGGAACAATTGCTTCAAATGCTCCGTATATTGGCTTATTAGGAACGGTTTTAGCCATTATGTTGACGTTTATGACCATGAGTACTGGAGATATTGAAGCCACCAAAATCATGGCATCTTTGGCGCTTGCTTTAAAAGCCACGGCAGTGGGGTTAGTTGTCGCCATTCTTTCTCAAATCTTTTACAATATTTTAGCCCGATATGCCGAAGTGCAAGAGAGTAAGTACGATGAAATTACAGAAGTTTAATTCCATCAATGTTATTCCTTTTATCGATGTTTTGTTGGTTCTTTTAGCGATTGTACTATTAACTTCAACCTTTATTGCCAAAGGCGATATTCCAGTATCTTTAGCCAAAGCCAAAAGTTCTGGCGCACTTTCTTTGGATACTGAAGTCACCATTACCATAAAAGAAGACCAAAGCTTGTTTTTAAACACCATGCACATTTCACTCGAAGCTTTGAGTATGAAAATAAAAGAGTTTGAACCCACTTCGCATATTTACATCAAATGCGATAAAAAAGCCGATTTTGAGAGTTTTGTCGAAGTGCTTGATTTACTCAAATCCAACGCTTTTGAGAATATTTCTATCATCACCAAACGATAAGTATGAATGCAAAAAAACGATACACGCACTCTTTTTTAGTGACTTTGCTTTTATATGGAGCCATTTTTACTTTTTTACTTTTGAGTTTCAAACCATTTGTGCAACCTATTGCTATTAGCAAAGAACAGAGCATTTCTTTAAATCATATTGCGTTGGTTTCTCAAGAAAAACAAGAAGAAGCTCAAAAACAAGAAAAACCTAAAGAAGAAGTTAAAAAAATAGAAAAAGAAGAACCCAAAAAAGAGGTTATAAAAGAGAAGCCAAAAATCAAAGAAGCTAAAAAAGAGAGTACGAAAGAAGAAAAACCAACACAAATGTCCAACCCCCAACCCAAAGAATCAAACAATGAAGAAACACCTAAAAAAGAGTTTGAACATGCCCAAGAAGCCATACAACAAGCTCCTCCTAAAAACTATGAAGAACAATTTATTGATGAAAACTTACAAAAAATAGTCAAACTCATACAACAAAATATTGTCTACCCAAAACGAGCAAGAGAGTTGCATATTCAAGGAGAAGTGTTGGTAGTTTTTACGCTGTTAAAAGAGGGTGGTTTGGAAAATTTAGAAGCTTTAGAAGGGCATGTTTTACTTAAAAAATCAGCCCTCAATGCCATTGAAACAGCTACTGCTTCTTTTCCCAAAGTGGAAAAAGATATTACGATTAAAGTGCCAATTGTGTACAGTTTGGTTAAGTAAGTTGGTAAGTTGTGGTAACTTTTACTTCTTACCTCTTACTTCTTACTATTTCCCACCCGCATCTTCGACAATTTTTTGGGCTATTTCATCGGCTTCTTTTGCCACAATATTGGTGTCGTTAGCAATCTTGGCATTGTTTTTGGTTTCTAAATTGATATTCTCAATCATAATATTGATGTTGGCAATATTGCTGTTTTGTTCTTGAGAATCGTTGGTAACTTTATTGATAATATCTGTAGTATTATTGATATTTTCATTTAAGGTCAAATACTCTTCTTTCATTTGTGTCGCAATATTTTTTCCAAGGCTGGTTTGTACCGTGGCATTTTGTACCAAACTTTTTATCTCTTTAGCAGCTTCTGCACTTCGTGAAGCTAAGTTTCGCACCTCTTGGGCAACAACTGCAAACCCTTTTCCCACTTCTCCCGCAGTGGCTGCTTCTACGGCTGCATTTAGGCTTAAAATATTGGTTTGAAAGGC
>JBAYZM010000064.1:0-10870 GCA_041672515.1 Arcobacteraceae bacterium | reverse complement strand
CTTCTACTGCATTTAGTTCCATAATTTTTTTATTCATTATTCACCCTTTTTTGATTTTTCAGGCCACTTGGTTAAGGCAACTTCATTTTTTTCATTTTCGTTGAACATTAACAGTGATTTTGGATTGGTTGGACACACTTCAACACAGATACCACACCCTTTGCAGTGGTCATAATCTACGCCTTGCATCTCTTTATTTCGTGCAATAATCGACGTATCTGGGCAAAAGAGCCAACAGTTTTGACAATCAATACACAACTCAGAGTTCCAAACGGGTTTAAAAACTCGCCAGTCACCTACGTAGGCATTTTTTGAGTTGGTTTGTGCATAGGTTCTCTCTTCGGGTAAAACCTCTGCCATGTTATAATTAACACTGTTATCAAATGAGAATAAAGCCGCACCCGGTACTAACTCATCCCATCCCATTTCTTTGATTGATTTATTCATAATATTACCTTTTTAGTGTACTTCGTTGTAAGCACGCTCGATGGCAATCATATTGGCATCGATTATTTTTTGAGGAAGCTTTCCGAGTACTTTTTTCATTGCTTCTTGGAAATATGCTAAGTCAAACATTTGACTGACTTTCATAAATGCACCCAACATTGGTGTATTGGGTATGGGTCGTCCAATTGTCTCTTGGGCAATGATAAAACAGTCTAAGATAAATACTCTGTCTTCTCGACCTTTTAAAGCAGGCACAAGCGAAATCAACTCATCTTTTTTTAAGTGAGTCGTAATGATATACTTGGTATCAACTTTTTCATTGGCTGTAAAATCATCGGTAAACGTTAAACCTGGATCTAAAATAAATACATAGTCCGGCACCATAAATTTTTCATGATTTAAAATAGGAATGTCATCAATTCTGTTATACGCAGTCATTGAAGCACCTCTTTTTGCAGATCCATAAAATGCAAATGCTTGCACCTCTTTTCCGGTTGCTGCAATTACAGAACCAAGACCTTTAGCACCAGTAACTGCACCTTGACCTGCACGGCTGTGCCATCTAATTTCTAGCATCTCATGCTCCTAAAATTTATTTAGTAGTTTAAAGACTTTTCTTGTCTTGGCGAAATTCTAGCAATGAAGTCTTTGTTTACTTTTAATTAAATTTTTAATGTTTGACTTTAAGAAAGTTTAAACAATATGTACAAAATATGTACAATTTGTACATCTTTTGAGAGAATAAAGGGAAATAAAAGGCAAAAATTGCATTAAAATTAAATAGAACTTAGAAAGTGATGTGGAATTGTGTCAATCTGAAGAGGAAAAGTAAAAAGCAAAAACAGGTGACATTCACCTGTTTTTAGCCGTAGGAAATATTATCCTTCTAATTCATCAGAGTAATCAGCCGCTGCCATTCTTGTAAGCTGTCGGTATCGGTATTGTGCTTCTCTTTTATTTTGAGCCAATAATTCACTTGCATGGATAGGATTGAGTTTTTTCAATGAGTTGTATCGTGTTTCTTGTAATAAGAACTCCTCATATCTTTCCCAGTCTGGTTTTTTACCAAAAACTTTGATTGGGTTTTCACCTTTTTCAATTTTTCTTGGATCAAACGTATAAATTGGCCAGTAACCACAATCGGTCGCTAATTGCCCTTGGTCTACTGATTTCATTAATCCCCCTTTAATTCCGTGTGCAATACAAGGAGAGTAGGCAATAATTAATGAAGGTCCGTTATACTCTTCAGCTTCTTTAAGGGCAAGTGCCACTTGTTTTTGATTGGCTCTTGAGTTAATTTGTGCCACATAGATGTTTCCATACGTCATAGAGATATACCCTAAATCTTTTTTCGCATTGGGTTTACCATCATTGGTAAAATCTGCAATCGAACCAGTACGTGCCGATTTAGACGATTGTCCACCGGTATTTGAATACACTTCTGTATCCACAACAAGTACATTGACATTTTGTCCTGTTGATAAAACGTGGTCAAGTCCACCGTATCCAATGTCGTATGCCCAACCATCTCCACCAATAATCCATTGCGATTTTCTCACAATATATTTTTTCAATGACAATAAAACATCCACACCTGGTAAACCTTGGTTTTGCTCTAATTGAGGGACGAGTTTGTCTCTGATTTCTTGAGTTTTAACGCCATTGTTTCGGTTTTCTAACCATTCTTTGTATAAGATTTTTAATGGATTGGTTGCCGTATCCATTGTCTCTTTCATCACCATTTCAATTCTGTTTCTAATGGCTTCATTGGCATGGTGCATCCCATAACCAAACTCAGCCGTATCTTCAAACAATGAGTTAGCCCAAGCGGGACCTTCACCTTTAGCATTTTTTGTATACGGTGTTGAAGGTGCTGAGGCTGAATAAATAGAAGTACATCCCGTTGCATTAGCAATCATCATTCGATCCCCAAACATTTGAGTGGCTAAAGTGATATATGGAGTCTCTCCACATCCTGGACATGCACTGTGGAATTCAAACAACGGTTTAGCAAATTGTGAACCTTTAACACTGTCTTTTTCAATTAAGTAATCTTTGTATGTAACATCGTTGAATAAGTAATCGGCATTTTCTTGCTCACCATCTTTTTCCATGGCTTCATAAGGAACCATCACAAGAGATTTATCTTTAGTAGGACAAATATCCACACATACATTACATCCCGTACAGTCCATGATAGAGACTTGGATTTTAAATTTCAATCCTTTGTCTTTAAGTCCTTTTCCTGTAGCATCTAAGTTATGTGTTTTTATTCCTTCTGGTGCATTTTCAAACTCTTTTTCATCCATTAAGAATGGTCGAATAACAGAGTGTGGACACTCAAATGAACATTGATTACATTGAATACAGTTCTCTTCAATCCATTGTGGAACCATTGTGGCAATGGCTCTTTTTTCGTATTTAGTGCTCCCGTTTTCAAACGTTCCATCTTCTCTGTTGGTGAAAATAGACACAGGAAGGGTATCTCCTTTTGCCGCATTAACCACTTTGGCAAAGTTTTCAACAAAATCACTTCCAATGTACTGAGAACTCACAACCAATGGACCACCATCAAGTTTTGACCACTCTTTGCTGACTTCCACTTTAACCAATCCAGCTTCACCTGAATCAATCGCTGAGTAGTTCATTTGAACAATTTCATCCCCTTTGTTCCCGTACGCTTTTTTAGCATACTCTTTCATATACGTTTTAGCTTCTTCGTATGGAATAACATCGGCAAGTTTAAAAAATGCTGCTTGCATAATGGTATTTGTACGTGTTCCCAATCCAATGTCTCGTGCTAATTTGGTGGCATTGATAATGTAGAAATTCACTTCTTTATCGGCTAAGATTTTTTTAACACGACCAGGAATTCTTTCAACCACTTCTTCAGGTGAATGAATTGAGTTTAAAAGGAACGTTCCCCCTTTTCTAATTCTGTCGATGACTTCGTATTGCTCTAAGTAAACCTCTTTAGAACAGGCGATGAATCCTGGGTTTGAAACAAGGTATGTTGATCGAATAGGGTCTTTACTGAATCGTAAGTGTGATCGCGTGTAACCGCCTGATTTTTTTGAGTCATACGCAAAATAGGCTTGGGCATAAAGGCTTGTTTTATCCCCAATAATTTTGACTGAGTTTTTATTTGCCCCAACGGTACCATCTGCACCAAGTCCATAAAATAAACACTCTCGTACTTCATCCGAAACAACAGAAACATTGGCACCGACTTCAATTGAAGTAAACGTAACGTCGTCATTGATTCCTACCGTAAAGTGGTCTTTTGAACTCTCTTTCGCTAAGTTATCGTAAATGGCAATAATTTGTGCTGGAGGAACATCTTTTGAAGATAATCCGTATCGTCCACCAATAATTTTTGGTTGTTTTTTCTCATTGTAAAATACTGATTTAATATCTAAGAACAATGGTTCACCTAAACTTCCTGGCTCTTTGGTTCTGTCAAGGACACAAATTCGCTCAACGCTTTTTGGTAAGACATTCATAAAATATTTTGTACTAAATGGTCGGTATAAGTGAACGGTTAACAGTCCAACTTTTCTTCCCTCTTTTTCTCTTAAATAATCAATAGTCTCTTTGATAACTTCGTTAACTGAACCCATTGCAATGATAATATCGGTTGCATTTTCATCCCCATAATAGGTAAATGGAGCATAGTTTCTTCCCGTAACTTTTGAAATTTCTTGCATATACTCGTTAACAATATCAGGCAATGCGTCGTAAAATTTGTTTTGTGCTTCTCTTCCTTGGAAATAGATGTCATCGTTTTGTGCTGTTCCTCTTGTAACAGGAGATTCAGGATTAAGTGACGTGTCTCTGAATCGTTGTACGGCTTCTTTATCTAAAAGTCTGTCAAATACAGCGTAATCCATGACTTCAATTTTATTGATTTCGTGAGAGGTTCTAAACCCATCAAAAAAGTGTAAAAATGGTACTCTTCCTTTAATGGCTGCTAAGTGTGCAATTCCCCCAATATCCATAACTTCTTGAACGGAACCCGATGCCATCATGGCAAAACCTGTTGCTCGTGCGCTCATAACATCTTGGTGATCCCCAAAAATAGATAATGCGTGTGCGGCTAATGCTCTGGCACTGACATGAATTACACCGGGTAACAATTGACCCGCCACTTTATACATGTTAGGAATTTTTAATAATAATCCTTGTGATGCGGTATACGTTGTGGTCAATGCACCTGCTTGTAATGAACCATGAAATGTACCAGCTGCCCCCGCTTCTGATTGCATTTCAATAACTTTAACTGTTGTACCAAAAAGGTTTTTTTTCCCTTGTGTTGCCCACTTTTCAGTGTTATCTCCCATTTGAGATGATGGAGTAATTGGATATACCCCAGCTACTTCTGTAAACGCGTACGATACATGAGCTGCTGCTTCATTTCCATCCATAGTAGCAAAAATTTTAGACATGAACTTTTCCTTATTTTTATTGAACGTATAGGATACTTTCTCTTTACTTAATTAAAAATAAAATAAATGTTCAAAAGGTTGGTTTTATAGTATAGATTCAAAATGAAACATAGGAAGTTAAAATAATTAATTCTTATAATTAAGAATATATTAAAAATAGTATTATTATGATTTTTTCGTTATATTTTATAGAGAAATAGTTTTAAGAAATGTAAGAACTATGTCAAGTTCTTTTTATGTGTTAAAATCTAAATTTAATAAAAATAATTAATAAATATAGAATCGCATATTACTTTATAATATTAAGTTTTTATAAAGTTTTAGTAATTTTTTGTATCAGTTGCACTGCTTCAAGGGCATTTTGTACAATGTTGGGTGTGTAAGATTTTAGTTCATCTTCTTTTCCATAGCCACATAAAACTCCCACACTTAACACCTTGGCACTGTTTGCTGCTATTAAATCCAATTTTGTATCGCCTATCATCCAAATATTGAAATCCAAAGGATTGGCTTTCATTAATTCAAGTGTTCTTAAAATGGGTTCGGGGTGCGGTTTGGGATTTTCAACGTGTTCTCGCCCTGTAATGTGTTCAAAGTAGTGATGAATATTCATATGCTCCAACAAAGGAATGGTATAGGCACCAGTTTTTGTGGTTACCACTGAGAGTCTTGCAAAGCTTTGGGCAAGTTCTAAAGAGGCAATTGCATCTTTAAGTAAAAGGGTTTGTGCTTTTGAAATAACACGATAACGCTCTTTATAGACATCCACAAAATCAAAAGCCCTTTCTTTGGGAACACCTAAATTCTCATACATAATATCCAAAGGATAACCAATGAGGTCTTTAATTGTTTCATCATCGCCTTTAAAATCAAAATCCATTTTTTCAAAGGAGTGATAAAAGGTTGATACAATGGCATCGGTTGAATCAATGAGTGTGCCATCTAAGTCAAATAGTATAATGTTTTCTTTTTTCAAATGATTTACTCTTTTATCCAATCTTTTTGATTATGGGTTATGCCAATAATGGCGGGGTGAATGTTTTTAATACGACTGTTTACGACCGTAATAGAATTAGGAATATACAAAAACAAATAGGGAATATCCTGCGTAATTTTAGCAAAAATCTCTTGATATAATAGTTCAAGTTCTTTTAAATCAATCGTGGTTGAGGCTTTTTCAATTAAAGCATCGACTTCTTTATTGGAATAACCCACAAAATTAAAAGCCCCTTTGCTTGAACTGTTGCTGTGCCAAATGGGATAAGCATCGGGCATTAACGCCAAACTCCATCCTAAAATAACCGCTTCAAAATTGCGTGGATGTACGACGGTGTTTAAAAAAGCTTGCCACTCCATAACGCGTATTTTCATATGCACACCCACTTTTGCCAGTTGGTATTGCAAAATTTCAGCGGCATTAATACGAAGGTCATTGTTGGTGTTGGTGATAACTTCAAAGCTTAAAGGATTTTTTTCATCGTAGCCTGCTTCTAAAAGTAAGGCTTTGGCTTTTTGAATATTTACCGTGGGGATGGCAATATCTTTGTTAAAAGCAAAACTTCCGGGTAAAAAGGGTCCTGTGCACACTTGTGCATGACCAAAAAATAAAATATCGACCAATTCTTGGCGATTGATAGCCAAATTAAGAGCTTGTCGCACACGAATATCTTTAAACTTTTCACTGTGTAAATTAAACCCCAAATAGGTATAGGCAAAACTGGGTTGTTCAATAATTTTGTAGTCAGTTTTAAATTTTTCATCAATTTGTCGGTCAAGTTGTAAAGGAGTTAATCCCCCAATATCCAAATTATTTTGTTTGAGCATTAAAAACGATGTGGTCGGATCGGGTAAAAATTTGTATAAAATAGTATCAATTTTAGGTTTGCCTTCAAAATAATCTTCATTGGCAATAAGTTCAATATCCGATGAGGGTTTAAAGCTTTTAAGTTTATATGAACCCGTACCAATAGGATTTTTGTTAAAACTACTTTTCATCAAATCGGGTTCATTGTGTAAAATATGTTGGGGCAAAATACCTACCATCCAGATTTCTAAGGCTTTAAAATAGGGTTTGGTGTAGATAATTTCTAAGGTGTAATCATCAACTGCTTTCACATCTTTGACGTTGGTATAATTAGAAGCAATGGAGGTGTAAATATTGGGATTTTTTATGGTGTTATAGGTAAACACCACATCGTGGGCTGTAAATTTTGTTTTATCATGCCACAAAACATCTTTTCTAAGAGAGATAATTAAATGTGTTTTACTTTTAAATTCATACGAAGAGGCTAAATCGGTGGTGATTTTTCCTTGCGTGTCGTATTTAAACAAACCATTAAACAACCAATCGCTTATTTCACTGCTGGCACTGTCGTTGGATAAAATAGGATTAAGACGACTGGGATTTGAGCTAATGGATAAGTTTAACGTACTGGCACTCAATAAAGTGAAAAGTGAAAAGTGAAAAGTGAATAGGATAAGTAATTTTTTCATGAGGTATTGTAGTGTGTTTTTCTGAAAAAAAGCATAAAAAAAGGAGCAACAAATGTCGCTCCTTTTGAAAATCCAAAGAAAAAATCTTTGAAAAAAACGATTAACGTTTTGAGAATTGGCTGCTTTTTCTTGCTTTCTTTTTACCAAATTTCTTTCTTTCAACAGATCTTGAATCTCTTGTAAGTAAACCATGTGGTTTTAAAACAGTTCTGAATTGCTCATCAAAAGCCACTAAAGCTCTTGAAATACCATGTCGAACAGCATCCGCTTGTGAAGAATATCCCCCACCTAAAGTTTTAACAACAATATTAACAGATGTTTCTTGTTTTGATACTTCTAAAGGTTGAGTTACTCTTTTTTTAATTGACTCATGTCCACCTAACCACGCATCTAAAGATTGCCCATTAATGGTAAGTTGTCCGTTTCCAGCTTCTAACCATACTTTAGCTATCGAAGTTTTTCTTCTTCCAGTTGCATATACTTTTGCCATGAGTCTTATCCTTTAATTTGAGCAGTGTGTGGGTGTTCAGCACCTGCATATACTTTTAATTTTTTTAACATTGCTTTACCAAGTGTAGTTTTTGGTAACATACCTCTTGTTGCTAATCTGTAAAGCTTTTCAGGGTTTTTTTCAAACATATCAGACATTTTGTGAGTTTTTGTACTCCCAAAGTATCCTGAGTGTGTATAGTAGTTTTTAACTTCTAATTTGTTTCCAGAAAATTTTGCTTTAGAAGCATTAATAATAATTACGTGGTCTCCACAATCTACGTGAGGTGTAAAACAAGGTTTGTTTTTTCCTCTTAAAATTGTAGCTACTTCAGTAATGATTCTTCCGAATACTTTATCAGTTGCGTCAATTACTATCCAATCTCTATTGATTTCGTTAGCTTTCGCCATTTGAGTAAATTTCATCTATTTTCTCCGATTTATTTATGAGGTCGAATAATAGTGTAGTAAACCTTATAGAAATCTTAAATTAAGGAAATTTTAAAGCTTATTGAAATTTTATTATAAATTTTGAACCAAAATTAAGTTCACTTTCAATTTGAAGCTCATATTGGTGAATTTTCAGAATTTTTAAAACAATAAATAGACCCAATCCCAAAGAGTTATTCCAATTGTTTTTAGAAACTCTGTAAAACTTATTTTTGATTTTTTCTAAATCTTTGGTATCGATACCTATTCCCATATCTATGACTTTAAGGTCGGTTTGGGTTAATTCAATGGTAACTTTATCGTCGGAATATTTTAAGGCATTTTCCACTAAGTTGCCAATGGCAATCGCAATAAGGGTTTCATCGACATTCAACGTGACATCTTTACCGTCTAAAACAATCTCTCGGTTTTTGTATTTTTGTTTTAAATCACTGATAATTTCAAGACAAATCTTTTCAAGCGAACAGGGCTTAAAAAATCCCTCTTGTTTGTTCTCTTCAAGTTTAAGTGTTAAGCGAAGCCTATCAATGAGCGCGGACATTTTATTGGCATTGGAGTAAATTTTTTTAAGAAAATTATCCTGCATCGCAAGAGGCAGATTTTTATCGGTTAAAATGGTTTCCGTGTAGCCCGAAATAATGGCAATGGGATTTTTAAATTCATGGGAAATAGCAGAAATGATTTCATCTTTTTGTCGATTTGCCAGTTTTAATTTTGCAGTATGTTTGGATTTGAGTTTCTCTTTTTTGGAAAGCTTAAGGGCAACTTTGCGCAACAATTTTGATATTTGATAAAACTCCAATGTATAGCTAGTATGAAGTACATTGACATTGGATTTGTGCAGACCATCTTTTTTAGACAGTTTGGTCAAAAAGAGCAATATTTTATCGGTTTGTAGCCGTAATTTATTGCTAATAACGTAAATTATAATCAAAGTAAGAAGTAAAAAAAGTGCAAAAATAGAGCTAATTTGTAGGGTTAAATTAATAAACCGTGATTCTATGTGATTGAGATAATCTCCCATGCGAATATAGATCAAAGTACTATTTATCTTAACTTTTTTAACGACATTGAGCATCTCTTTATTGACAGAATCAGATTTTCTGATAACTTTTCCAATCCCTTGATTGTTGATGTTGATAATTTCTTCTCGATTAAGATGGTTGTCCATAGTGGCTTTGTCTTTATCACTTTCTGCAATAACTATGCCATTTTCATCAATAATGGTAATTCTGAGTTGGGTTTTTTCTTTGAGTTGTAAAACAATATTATCTAAGTTGTCCAAAGAAGAAAGTGTTACGCTCAATGAATCAATATTTTGAGATAAATTACGTTCAACTTCTTCAAGATAGATATTTTTAAGCCAAAAAAATGTAATAATCGTTATACAAAAAAGGATTCCCAAAAAAATAAGAATGAAACTGCGTAAAAAGAGTTGGTGAATTTTTAACAAAAAATATACCCTTCTCCTCGAATGGATTTGATGTACTCTTTTTTCCCTTTGGGATCAATCTTCTCTTTTAAGCGTTTAATTGCCACATTGACGGTTTTGAGTTTTTTATCGTACGAGTCTTCCCAAACGGCTTCCAATAAGTGTTCACGTGAGAGTAAAATATCTTTATTTTTGATAAATTCTAAAAACAGATCATGTTCTAAGTGAGTGAGTTCAATAGGTGTTTCATCGATATAAAACTTTTTATTGGCTTTTTTATAGACGATATCTTTAACTTTTAAAATTTCTACATCGTTTGTACTGCGTTTTAAAACGGCTTTGACTCTGGCAGTTAACTCTTTGAGGTTAAATGGTTTGGTAATATAATCATCGGCATACGAAGAAAAACCTTTTAAGATATCTTCTTCTTTGTCTTTTGCCGTTACATAAATGACAGGAATATTAAACCCTTTTTGTTTAATGTTCTGTATAAACATAACACCATCAATGCCTGGAAGGTTTCTGTCCATTAAAATCAAATCAATACTCTCTTCTTCCAACACTTTTTCAAGCATGGCATTGACTTGCATAAATCCAATGGTTTCAAAACCCTCTTTTTGTAAGGTATACTCAAGAAGTTCTAAAATATCCTCTTCATCTTCAACTATTAGTAGTGTGCTCATGTCCTAGTTTCACCTTAGGGTTGTCGTCAGATATTTGTTTTGATTTTCTACCATCTTCATATTCAATAACGGTATCTTTAGATATTTTAATGACTCCAGGGGAGTATTTAATCGATAAAATCCTAAAAATAAAGAAAATAAATATAACGCAGAGTAAAAAAGCTATGTCAAAATAGTCTTTATTTCTATCCGATGCTAAAATAATAACATCACGAATTAAGAAAATGATAAAAATATCAATAACAAATCGTAATCGTAATGTCTCTTTTTTTATAAAATCAGATACCATTTTTACAACTTCCATTATGACGATGAATTCCAACATCAAAATAATGGCTTTGTAAAACTCTAATTTAACCGATACAATAGCAATGAAAAGAATCGCTGCTATGAGTACTTCATAATTGTGTGTGAAGTAATTTTTAATTTTA
>JBAYZM010000063.1:0-10907 GCA_041672515.1 Arcobacteraceae bacterium | reverse complement strand
TTATATGTATTTTTCAGGTTATACCATTAATATGATTTCTTTAGTGGGTGTTTTAATTGCCATTGGAATTGTGGTGGATGATGCCATTGTTGTTAGCGAAAATATCCAACAACATATCGAAGAGGGTCTTCCTCCCAAAGAAGCAGCTTTTAAAGGAGCCAGTGAAATGGTCAAGCCTGTAACTATTGCTTCTTTAACAACCCTATTCTCTTTTTTACCTATTTTAATGATCAGTGGAACCATGGGAGAAGTGATGAAACTTATCCCCATTGCCTTAAGTGCTTTGGTCGTTGCATCACTGATTGAATCGTTTATTTTCTTACCCATTCACGCCGCACACACGTTAAAAAATGGTTCAAAAGTAACATCATGGGAAAAAGCCAATGCCCTTTACAATAGAATTATTCATTTTTTTATGCATTGGAAAAAAAGCTTTATTACCATTTTTGTTATTTTAGTTCCGTTATTAACGTTTTATTTTATGAGCAACTCCAAATTCCAAATGTTTCCAAAGTTTGATGCGAATAATGTCAAAATTACCCTCAAAGCAAACTCGAATACAACGCTGGAAGAAGCCTTTGCTATTGTAAGCAGCATAGAAAATGATTTACTGCAACACAAAGAGGAGTTCTTTATTCGCAGTATTGATTCAGTTGCAGGGTATCGACAAGATGTGGGAAATAACACGGAAAACTTTCCGTATGCCATGTATATGACTGTAGAACTTAAAAAACTCAAAGCCATCAACTTTTTAGACAAATATGTCACTCCCTATTTGAGTTTTTATTATGATAATGAAGGACGAACTCGTAATATCACGTCAGATGCTATTGCTACAAAATTGCAAGCGTATTTAAACAAACAAGATTTTAAAAGCAAATTCAATTTAGAAGAGATTGCCGTTTTAGAACGAAAAGTCGGACCCATAAAATCAGATATTAAAATTGGAATTGTAACTGCAGACAATCAAAAAGCCATTGAATCGGTTTTCCTACTCGATAAAGCCATTCAGCAAATTAAAGGGATTAAATCTTCTGCAAATTCTTTAAAATTTGGTATTGATGAAATTAAAGTTAAAGTCAATTCCTATGGAGCATCGTTGGGAATTACCGAATCTTTTATGGGTTCTTATTTATCGAATTTGTACTTATTAAAGAAAAAAGCGGTCTCGTTCGATGAAAAAGAGATGTTGGATATTAAAATAAAATCTCAAAGTAAAGACAGTTTTAGCAGTTTAAAAAAGACATTGGTTCCCTTAGATAATGGAACATTTGTGGCATTAGAGCAAATTGTTGAACTGAATATTATTCAAGCGTTTGAACAACTCATAAAAGATGATGGCATTAAAAATTTTTATGTCGTTGCCAATGTGGATCCGGATATTATTACTGCAACGGAGGTGCTTGAAATATTAAAACCCAAACTGCAAGAAATCGAAAAAAGTGGCGTGAAACTCACCTACAAAGGAGAAGCAGAAAAAAATGCTGAACTTAAAAGTGATATGCTTTTAGCCACGGCGTTAGCGACCATTTTGATTATGATTGCCATGTTGTATTTATTTAACTCCTTTACGGAAACTTTTATTGTCATGAGTGTCATTCCTTTTTCTCTTTTGGGCGTTTTACTGGGGCATGAAATCATTGGATTAAACCTCTCTATGCCATCCATGATTGGCTCACTTGGACTGGCAGGTGTTGTGATTAACGACGGTATTATTATGATGACCTACTTAAAAAAAGCCAACAGCATGGAAGAGATATTTGCCCGTGCGACCAAACGGTTACGTCCGATTATGATTACCACCGTTACTACCATTGTAGGGATGACTTCACTTATCTTTTTTCCAACGGGAGAAGCCGCTATTTTCCAACCCATTGCCATTGCATTGGGATTTGGATTGGCGTGGGGAACGGTTTTAAACTTAATTTATTTGCCCGTTTTATATACGTTAACACACCGGCTTAAACATAAAGATTTGTATTAATTATCCACTAAAATTATGTTATGATTGTAGTGACACATATTTGTCAAAAGGAGATACTATGAAAAAACTGATTCTTTCGTTTATACTGTTATGCAGCCTTTCACTGCTTCACTTAAGTGCCAATGCTCTTGAAGAGTTTAATGCCAATGCTTCCGCTAAAGTCAAAGAACTTGTCACCCAACACCAATTGAGTGTTGTGGATTATGCGTATGTTAAAAAAGCCGTTTCAAAAGGAACACGAGAACTTGCAACCGCCGTAGTACTTGATGCTCGACCTGCAAAGCTTTATGAAACAGGACATATTCCCAGTGCGTTATCATTACCTGATACCTCATTTAATGAAGTATATGAAACCGTTTTAAAAGGGATTGCCAAAGATAAAGAGTTTATTATTTATTGTGGCGGATTTGATTGTGCCAAAAGTCCACAACTTGCTTTGATGCTTAAAGAAAAAGGATACAAAAATACCAAAATCTACGCAGCAGGAATGCCTCAATGGAGCAAAAAAAGCTACGAAGAGATAGAACTTTCTATGGCGTATGCTTTATTTCAAAAAAGAGCCGCTTTTTTTATCGATGCCAGACCTTATAGCATGTTTGAAAAAGGAACGATTTTAGGCGCCATTTCAATTCCCGATACCGAATTTAACAGCTTTACCGGATTTTTACCTGCCAATGTCAATACGGCTATCGTAACATTTTGTGGAGGACATGAATGTGCAAAATCGCATATTATTGCCAAAACACTTATTTCTATGGGATACCACAATGTTAAAGTCTTAGCCTCTGGTTTTCCTTCGTGGAAAGCTGCTTCGTATCCAACAACTGGCGTTGCTGTTACACCTAAAAAAGAGGTTGCTGTTGCGTCTAAAGAAGCGGTTAAAACGTTTCTAAAAAAAGGAGCAGACACAGGAACAGTCGATGGAAAATGGTTTGTAGAAAACTACAAAACATTTCCTAAAAATATCACACTGGTCAATGTAAAAAGTGCCGATGAGTTTAAAGTAGGACATTTTGCGGGTTCAATTAATCTGAACGCTGAAAAAATGACTCCACAAGAACTTTTAAACGCTCTTCCAAAAGAGGGTGAAATTGTTTTTTATTGTGGAACAGGAACAAGAGCCATGGAAGCTTGGGGAATGTTGGCTGAAAAGTTAAAATATGAGAACATTCACCGAATTTTCTATCTTGATGCCAACATTAAATGCAACGATAAAAATGAGTGTACCATTGAAGTCAATGAGCCTTTAGGTATTTAATTTGGGTGAAAAGTAAATGGTGAAAAGTGAGAAGTGAGAGGTAAGAAGTGAAAGTCATATTTCTTCACCACTCACCACTCACCACTCACTTTTTATTACTCACTTTTTACTGTTTTTATAGCCGTAGAAACATCGCTTTCTTGCACTAAGTTTTTTCCATCGAACTCAATACCCACTTTTCTGAACTTAAGAATAAATCTTGGTTTCAATCCACAAATGACCAGTTTTTTGTCATTGGCTTTAAAGTTATCCACAATAGATTTAAAAGCAACCAAACCGGTCATATCGATCATGGGTACATTTTCCATATTGAGTATGACGACATTAATATCCTCTTTATTGGCAAGCAGTGTTCTCAACGCACTTTGAGCGGCGCCAAAAAACATGGGACCATTAATATCGTAAATCGCCATATCTTCGGGCAAATCGGGATGCACTGTTTCTCTTTGTTTATTATTGAGTAATTCAATTGAGTATAAATCAATGGTACGTTTGATAAATAAAACTGACGCCAATGCCATTCCTACACCCACAGCAATTTGCATATCGAGTAATACCGTTAAAGTAAAACAGGTCAAAAGAACGTACACATCGTGTTTGGGTGCTACTTGCAAAATATTTTTAAAGTGTTTAATTTCAGACATATTCCAAGCAACAATCAATAACAAAGCCGACAAAGATGCCATGGGTAAATAGGACAAATACGGGGCAAATAAAACAATCGAAGAGAGAATAAACAAAGAGTGAACCACAGAAGAGAGTTTGGCAGTACCTCCCGATTTTATATTGGCAACACTTCTTGCAATGGCAGCAGTTGCAGGAATTCCACCAAAAAATGGTACCGCAATATTGGCTAAGCCTTGTCCGATTAACTCTTTATTGGGATCGGTTCGATTGCCTGTCATACCATCGGAAATTACCGCACACAACAAAGACTCTAACGCTCCTAAAATCGCAATCGCCACACTGTGTGGTAAGAGTTTATAAAACAACTCCATATTGATTTCTTCTAAACTAAACCCACTCCAAGGTAACACAAATTGTAAAGGAACGGGTGGAATTCCATTGCCTTTGAGTTCTCCAATTTCATACTGAAACGTTGAAGCAATGGTTGCTACACTAAAAGAAGGGAAATAGTGTCCTGCGATTATAACCCCAAGAGTTACAACACTTAACGCAATAAGTGCCGCAGGAATTTTGCTTTTTGTTTTTGGCCATACTATTAAAATGATTAATGTGGTGGCACCCACGAGCAATTCATTGAGTTGAAAGGTTGAAAAAGAGGTTGCTAACGTATAGACTTTATTGTGAAAATGTCCGGTAAAACTCTCTAATTGTAGTCCAAAAAAATCTTTGATTTGAAACGTGGCAATAACTACGGCAATTCCTGTGGTAAAACCAACCGTGACAGGATAAGGTATGAGCTCAATTAAGTTTCCTAATTTAAACACACCCATGAGTAACAAAATAAACCCCGACATCAAACCACACAGCAATAATCCCATCAGTCCAAACTGCTGAACAATGGGGATTAAAATAACCACAAAAGCAGCCGTAGGCCCTGAAATATTGACTTTACTGCTTCCAAAAATAGAAGCAATGATTCCTGCAATAATGGCCGTATACAAACCATTTTCAGGAGGAACACCAATGGCTATTGCCAATGCCATGGATAAAGGTAAAGCAATAATCCCTACGGTTAAACCAGCAAAAATATTTTTACTTATCATTTTTTGACTCTTTGTTTCGATTTTCTTCTGTTCATTTTGTATTTACTGTTTTTTAATTTTTTTATCATCAAAGAAGCAATATCGTACATCTTTAAAACATTGGCTTTAATATCTGTTTCAATCTCTTCTTTAGCAATTTGTTCATAAAAACCAAGCAGTTTTAAATAATTGATTTTATTTAAAAAGGGATAAAAATAAGTTGACTTATTTTCCTCAACAACCCATTCACTTAAAAGTGCAAAAATAACTTGCTCGGGAATCCAAGGTTGTCCATCATGAAGAACCGTTTCAATTTGCTTGACAAGGGTATTATAATATAAAATCAGCGCTTCATCATCTGGCAGTAATCTTTTGTTGGGTCTTTTTAGATGTTCGTTACAAATTATCTCTTTTAGCTCATTGGCATTAAGAACACTTTGTTGCAATTTAGCCAATAAAAACAAAATATTCTTTTTTATCTCTTCGTTAAATTCACTATAACCAAGGTTGATGGTATACTCATTTTTCTCTATTTTGGCAATTAATTCTTCTAATACGCTTCTGATATAAATCAGCAATGCATCGGTTTTTATCTCTCTTAGTAACTTTACTTTAATAATGTCGTTTTTCATCTGTTTTACTTAATTGGAATGGGTGTAAGTCTATTCCTTTTCTTCTTAATTTTGAATTAAGTTCATAATTAAGAAAAGTATTCAAATAAAATTTAATATTAATTAAAAAACAACTATAATACAAATAAAAAGTCAGTACCCTTGAAAAAAATAATCGAAGAAGTCAATAAAGTTAAAAAAGAGTTATATCTCAAAGAGAGTGCCAAATATATTGATACTGTTGGCTATAAAAATTTTAAGATTTCACAACTGGCAAAACAATTAGAAACTTCCGTAGGGACGATTTATAATTTATTTAATTCCAAAGAAGAGTTGTATTTGGAGTATCTTATTTTAAAACTGCAAATCTTTTCACAACGATTAAAAGAACAAGAAACCACGAATGCCATGGAAAATCTGAAACTCTATTTGCAATGTAAATACGAGATTTTTATCCAAATTGACAAAAACAGTCCCATGACCAGCGACCCCTACTTTTTCCATAAACTTGACATTGCCAACCACCCTATTGTGCTTGAAATTTATGAATTTTTACAACGGCAATTTCAACAACTTTCTCCCCATACAAAAATCAGCTATAGGCACCATGCCATACTTTTTAAAAAGTTTTCCGATGGTTTTATAGAGAGTTATTTACTCGAAAAGTACGATACCAGTAATATTGTAGAAGATACCATTCATCAATTCTTTAAGGGAATTGCCTTATAAAAAGATAAACATGGTTTTCACGGCTTCAATTCCCACATCCACAGGTTCTACCCCAATGGTTTCCAAACTGGTTTTAACGCGACTTATCATACTGGTTAAAATAACTTCAAAAGAAGCATTGGACTGAGATAAAAGCGATTCATGTCCTTCTTTTATGGATCTTAAATTTAAAATATCATCATAGGTATGGATTTGATTTTGTTTTAAGGCCGTTTCTAACTCAATTTGCCAATTATTTTGCCATGTTAAAAACAGATACTCATCTTTGGCATCTCTGCCTGTGCTTAATTTCCATTTAACAATTTGCAGATTTTGATACAAGTTTTGAAGTTTTTGTTTATTGTAAGTAAGCGCGGTGAGTTGATGTCCATTTCTTATATCGTACGCTTCGTATATCTCTTTGTATAATCCTAAAACTAAAAAATCATTTCGGTTTTGAATATCTATTTTACTAAAAGCCATTTGCAAATACTCTTTATAGGAATTGAGTTTCACATTATTAAATTTTAGCGTCACTCCATTCGTGGAGTTATTCATATTGGTATAAATTGCGTTGGATATGGTTCTGTTATAGGCACTGGGATTGCGTTTGTCTAACTTATCTTTAAAAACAATAAGCTGTTTGCTGAGCTCTTTATAATCTTTTTTCATACTGTTCGCTGAATTGGTTTGAAAAACCCTTTCCACTCTGTCTTGAGAAACAGAAGTACATCCAGCAAAAAGGAACACCATGAATGCTCCAAACAACCAATTCCTAATGTTGATCATTCTGAACTCCTATATTCTTACTTTGATTTTATTGTATCGTTTTATAAATTTAAAAAAGATTTTTAAACCGTAAAAATAAGGAATGTCTAAAAAAGTCCCATCAAAGGACAGGGCTTTTTATTGCCTAACTTATCAGTTTATAATTTTCGTCTTCCAATGAGTAAAAACATACTTCCCACTACAATGGCGCCTACTCCAGCCCAAACGGGAATATTAATCGTCTCTTTATCTGTAATTGAAAGTTCCACTGGTCCTAGTTGAGCTGTTTCAACCTCTTTGGTATAACTGATATTTCCATATACTAAACCTACAATACCCACCGCGATAAGTACAATTGCTGCTATTCTAATTAAATTCATTTTTTCTCCCTTAGCTAAAATATATTGATATTCTTGCTACGAACAGCGCACCAAGAAGGAACAAAAATAAGAACTGCTTTGTTCTGTATTTTACCAACTGACCTGTATAAAAGTAGTTATACGCGTTGACCTTTGATGACTCTGATTAAAATCACTATAATTGCAACAACCAATAAAAGATGGATTAATCCACCCATTGTAGTTGAAGTAACTAAACCTAAAATCCACATAACAATCAAAATGATGACAATAGTTTCGAGCATTGTATTTCTCCTCTCGCTGTAATTTAGCAAAGTAAACTTAGCAGCTTTCTGCCACATATCTATAAACCTATATTCATTGTATCCGAATAATTACATTTTCTTGATTTTGTGGATATTTAGATAATTATTTTAAGTAATACATTATTGAATTACTGGTGTTGCACTATTGTATAAATTCAAAATCAATCTTTTTATTTTCATTAAAACCCCATACTTTAGGACTTTAATGCTATAATCAAAAAAATATTATGGAGATTAAAATGCCAATCGTTATTCCCAAACAACTTCCCGCCGTTGAAATTTTAGAAAAAGAAAATATTTTTATTATGAACGATAACAAAGCGTTACAACAAGATATTCGACCCTTAAAAATTCTTATTTTAAATTTAATGCCCAATAAAGTCGAAACTGAAACACAACTTTTAAGACTGTTAGGAAATACTCCTTTACAAACTGAGATTATCTTACTTAAAACGGCAACCTATCAGTCCAAACACACTTCTGAAGACCATTTGGAGAGTTTTTATAAAACCTTTGATGAAGTTAAGAATCATACCTTTGATGGTTTGATTATCACAGGAGCTCCTATTGAAACCATGCCTTTTGAAGAGGTTTCCTATTGGGATGAATTAACCCAAATTATGGAGTTTTCTAAAACCAATATTACCTCTACTTTGCATATATGTTGGGGGTCACAAGCGGGACTTTATTATCATCATGGGATTCAAAAATATGAACAAGACAAAAAAATCTTTGGGGTTTTTGAGCATGAACTGTTGAATAAAACCAACCCCCTTTTAAGAGGGTTTGATGATGAAGCCTATATTCCCCACTCACGATATACCACGGTGTTAAAAGAGGACATCGATAAAGTGTCTGAGTTAGAGTTGTTATTATACTCAGAAGATTCAGGGGTGTGTTTAGTCGCCTCAAAAGACCGAAAACACGTCTATATGAGTGGACATGTGGAGTATGATGTGGATTCATTACAAAAAGAGTATTTCAGAGATGTAAACAAAGGTTTAGATATACACATTCCAAAAAACTATTTTAAAAATGATGATACCACAAAAAATCCCACGGTAAAATGGCGTTCAACCGCACATTTGTTGTTTGCAAATTGGTTAAATTATTTTGTGTATCAAGAGACACCGTTTGAGTTGAAGTAGAAAATACTTTAACTCATTTATGAAGTGAATTAAGTAAAGTTTGGTATATACAAAACATGCTACAGGCATAGCTAGATAACAAAAAAACATAAAGCGAATCTCACGTTATTTTTGCTATAATTAAGGTGTAATAAATTTAAAAGGATGAACATGCAAACTTTATCAGTTCAGGTACATGATGATTACATGCAACAATTTATGAATTTTGTAAAAAACAGTCATTCAAATATAATTATTTCAAAAGATAAAAATCTAGAACTTGACCCATACTTTTATGAAAGACAAAAAGAGCTACATCAAATCAAGAATGATATTGATAATGGTAAAATTAAAATGATAGAAAATGATGACCTCTGGAGTGACATAGATAATTTTGTAGATACTCTACAAAAATGAGAATAATAAATAATCCAAATTTTTCAAAAGAATTAAAGGATATACTTCAATATATAGCTAATGATAAGCCATCAGCTAGTATCAAATTCAAAAATGAATTAAAAGAAAACATCAAAAATATTATTGATAATCCACATATGTATCCACCATCACAATATTTTAATGATAAAGATGTAAGAGATATGACATATAAAAAATATACTATTGTTTATCAAGTAAATTTAAATAGAGATACTATTGAAATAATGAAAATATTTAATAGAAATAAGCCATGCTAGTTTCCTAAAATCTACCGCTTTTTAATATCTGAATTTATAATTAATGCTATTATAGAGAAATATGTATATTAGCCATTTTATTTAAATGCTCTCTCTTGAAAACCTAAAGGTTTCCGCTTTCTTACTTTTTGGTCTCAAAAAAGTAAGCAAAAAAGACTGCTAAGTTGATGAAGGAGCAGACTCTAAGATTTTAGGATTTAATTTCTGCATTCAAAAACTCGTAAAAATGTGCATTTAGCACATTTACTTACTCAAACAGTTTGAACTGTTCCCCGAAATTAAATCCTAAAATCTTAGCTTCATCAAACGCAGAAATAAATAGCTATAGTTCAAACTATCTTTTGCTAATTGAATTAGAAGAAGTTTTGAATAATAGAAAATCAAAAATGCAAATGTCCTTATCCCCTCTTTCCAAACATCTACAGAAGCTGAGCGTTTGTTTTATCTTTTCGACAAAGTCTTGCAACTGTTTGAGTAAATAAATGTGCATGCCGGAGTGAAACGACTAAATTCCGGAACGGACAAAACGCACATTTATTTAGGAGTTTTGCAAGACAGAAAAGATAAAACAATAAGCGAAGGAACCCCAATGGGCTTCGAAGCCGTTTGGTGGTTTTGCTTACTTTGTCCACACAAAGTAAGAGAGCGGAAACCTTTAGGTTTTCAAGAGAAAATAGTTGTAGTATACATTCCCATTGAGGACGATGGGAACGAGAAAAAATACAAATTAATTAAAAAATTTACATTTTTTATCTTCTATCAATTCACATTTATTTTTTGCTTTCCAAAAAATGCAATTAGTACTAAGTACTTTACCATTACAATGAGTTATTTGTAACCTTTGATAAGGAAAACCTTTTTCATCCATGCTACTCGCATACTTTTCACATTGAGCATTATCTGTGTTATAACTATCTGGAATTTTTTTTTGACCAAGTTTAAAAGAAAGATAGCCAACTATTCCTATTACTAAAATAATAAATGTACCTGTAATACCAAATATACTTATTGAATTATTAATCAAAAAATCTTCCATAATATTTAAATATTCCTTTCTTTTTATAAATCCTCTTTAAGTTCTTAATTTTAACTCAACGACTTCAACTCAGCCAAAACCTTCTCCAACTTATCTTCAGCCATAGCCAACCCCGCTCTATTCTCTTCCAAAACATTCGCAGGAGCATTCGCCACAAATCTTTCATTATTTAACATTCCAGATAATTTTGCTATCTCTTTTTCTAATTTTTCTTGTTGTTTTGTAAGTTTGTTAATAATTGGTGTCATATCAATTTCACCCGTTGGGATATACACTTCTAAATTATCACTTACATCTGTAATTGAGTTTTCTACTTTTGCCGTTACAAACTCTATGTTCTCAACTTT